>NZ_JBQKDE010000004.1:0-136126 GCF_052121995.1 Collinsella sp. LCP19S3_A7
GCAAAGCCAAAGAGAGAAAGAGGCACGCCTTTGCCAAACCTGAAACCTTTCCTTGCCACGTGTGAAAAGAACCGCTGCCTCAATTGAAAGCCCGAGCTTGACACAAACAGCGGGAACTCGTCGATGGAGTGCTTGCGGATGAACTTCCCGATCTTGGTGACACGCGGGTCATTCTTCATCTTGAACATAGCCCCGGCAATTTCGTTCTGCTCCTTGAGCTCGGCGAGGCGCTCGTCGGCGTCCTTATACATGGATCGGAACTTCCACATGCGGAAGGTGGTCAGGCTGCCGTCAGGGCGGGTCTGACCAATGCGGATCTGGCTGTAGAAGGGGCTCCCCTCGCTCTCCATGCGAATGGCCGCCGCCAGCACCAAGCTGGGGATCGCGATGACGACGAGCACGGCACCGCTGAACACGATGTCGAACGCGCGCTTGACGGTGCGGTAGGCTAGGCGCGAGCGATCCCAGTCCATGATGGATTGCATGGCCTTGTAGCGTCCGACGCCCTCGCGCCGGTCCATGGCCTGAGCAATCAACGCCGCCCCCACGGGCGCATTGCTCTCTGTCATTTCCTTAGCAGCCACAGTCAAACGTACGTCCCTGCCCCCAGGGATCCCCAATCGATAAATTCAAAATGCGAACAACTTGCCGGCGCAACGTCTCCCTTTAAGTTTTGCTGGGCACGTCGAGCGGAAGCACTTCCCTAAAGCTGGAATCGCCTTCGCCCACGTCTACCAGGCACCAGCGTTTATGACGGTCGATCTTTTTAACGCGGGCCTCTTGCCCCACCAAGGGACCCTGCTCTATGTGCAACACGCCGTCTTCTATGCGCGCCACGCTGTTGCGCACCACGCCGTCGTCATCCAGCACGCTGCGGTACCAGTCCTGCGCATCATCCGGCATGGGCATGTACGCCCGCTACCTACTGCCGGCGATGCGACAGCCAAAGCTCAACTGGGCCAGGGCCCTATCGAGCGCGGCGGCATCGTGCGTGGCGACGAAGAAATATTCCTTATACATGGGTTTGGTTTGGAGCGACCAGGCGCCGTCCCGCTTAAACCAGAACTCCTTTTGCATCACAAAAGCGTCCTGCATAAGGTTGTGCGGGATAATGCGGCGAACCTTTTCGCAGGTCTCGCGCTCTTTTCCATTGGGGGTGTGGACCAGATACCAGCGGACGCGGCCGTGCTGGCTATTGGTGGTGGCGCCGTTAAATGCGCCCGGCAGCTGCTCTTGGCGCCGTGCCGTCTGCTCCATGTTCTCGCCCCCTCTTTTTGGCTTTGCGATGCACGCAAATGCAGGGACGTTTAGAACAGGCTTCTCGCTCGCAGCTAGGCGCAGTCGCAAAAGTACAGGTTTTTGTATCTTTCGACACAGGTCATTATACGAGTTAATTCAGGCCGTTTTCCCAGATTACGCAAATTGCTGCGCAAGCAGACACATCTCCATACCCCTCTACAAAACCTGTACCTTTTTGTGCAAAAAACCGCTCATCCAGCGGCTTTTTTTGTTTGGGCATTAAAAAAGGCGACCGCCCTTTGTGGACGGTCGCCTTATACGTATTGTTGTTTTGTTCGCCTTAGGCGCGAGTCTTGATCTCCTCGGTCACCTTGGCCACAAACTCATCGACACTCATCTGAACGGTCTCGTTAGAGCGATCGCGGACGGAGATGTTGCCGGCCTCGACCTCCTTCTCGCCCAGGATGAGCATATAGGGCACGCGGTCGATGCTGCGGGCCTCGCGGATCTTGTAGCCGATCTTCTCGTCGCGGTCGTCGCAGACCACGCGAATGCCGGCCTCTTCCAGCTTGGCGCACACCTCGTGGGCATAGTCGCGGCTCTTCTCGGAGACCGGAAGCGCCTTGACCTGCACGGGAGCCAGCCAGGTGGGGAACTTGCCCGCAAAGTGCTCGATCAGAATGCCAATAAAGCGCTCGATGGAGCCAAAGCACACGCGGTGCAGCATAATGGGGCGCTTCTTGGTGCCGTCGGCATCCACGTACTCCAGATCAAAGTTGAGCGGCATCTGGAAGTCGAGCTGCACGGTACCGCACTGCCAGGTACGGCCGAGCGAGTCCTCCAGATGGAAGTCGATCTTGGGGCCGTAGAAGGCGCCGTCGCCCTCGTTGACCTCGTAGTCCATGCCCAGCTGCTCAAGAGCGGTGCGCAGACCCTCTTCGGCTCGTGCCCAGTCCTCGTCAGAACCCATGGAGTCCTCGGGGCGGGTGGAAAGCTCAACGTGATACTTAAAGCCAAACTTCTGGTATACGGAGTCGATAAGGTTGACCACGCCCACAATCTCGTCGGTCAGCTGGTCGGGGCGCACAAACAGGTGGGCGTCGTCCTGGTTAAAGCAGCGCACGCGGAACAGGCCGTGCAGGGCGCCGCGCAGCTCGTGGCGGTGCACCAGGCCAATCTCGCCGGCGCGGATGGGCAGCTCGCGGTAGGAGTGCGGCTTGGAAGCGTACACCAGTACGCCGCCCGGGCAGTTCATGGGCTTAATGCAGTACTCTTCGTCGTCGATGACGGTGGAGTACATGTTGTCCTTGTAGTGGTCCCAGTGGCCCGAGGTCTTCCACAGCTGCTTGTTCATGATGAGCGGCGTGGAGATCTCCACGTAGCCGGCCTTGTGGTGGATCTCGCGCCAGTAGTCCAGCAGCGTGTTCTTAAGGATCATGCCGTTGGGCAGGAAGAACGGGAAGCCGGGGGCCTCATCGCGCATCATAAAGAGGTCCATCTCGCGGCCGATCTTGCGGTGGTCGCGCTTCTTGGCCTCTTCCAGCATGTGCATGTGCTCGTCGAGCTCTTCCTTGGTGGCAAAGGCGACGCCGTTGATACGGGTGAGCATCTTGTTGTCCTTGTCGCCCTTCCAGTAGGCGCCCGAGACGCCGGTGAGCTTAAAGGCCTTGAGGGCCTTGGTGTAGCAGATGTGAGGGCCAACGCACATGTCGATGTAGTCGCCCTGCTGGTAGAAGGTGATGCGGGCGTCGTCGTCCAGGTCGCCGATGTGCTCGACCTTGTACTTCTCGCCGCGCTCCTCCATAAGGGCGATGGCCTCGGCGCGGGGCTTCTCGTACACGGTGACTTTGAGGTTCTCCTTGCAGATCTTCTTCATCTCGGCCTCGATCGCGGGGAAGTCGTCCTCGCTGATCTTGACGCCCTCGGGCAGGTCGACGTCGTAGTAAAAGCCGTTGTCGGTCGCGGGGCCGTAGGCAAAATCGGCCTGGGGGTACAGGCGCTTGATGGCCTGCGCCATGATATGCGCGGCGGAGTGGCGGATGACGTGCGTGACCTCGTCCTGCGGGAGCTCGGCCACCGAACCGTCATTGTAGAGTGCCTTCATGGGTATGTTTTCTCCTCTCGGATGCCTTGTGCAAGTGCTGCTTGGCGCCGTGCGGTGTGCATTGCGCTTGCCGGCGCGTGCGTTTTGACTTGCATCATTATAGGCAGGTTACCTAGGTATACAAGCGCCCGCCGCACCTGAATGGCACGGCGGGCGAATTTCTACGCATGCTTCATCGCGTGGGGCGCGTGCGGAGCGCGCGGCGTTCGCGTGGCGCGCGGCGTGCCCGTGGCTTGCGGCCGGCCCGGCGATGGATGCGCTACTGAATGCGAGTTCGGCAGTAGGGGCAGACCTTCCAGTGTGCGTCGAGCGGGCGATGGCAGCTGGGGCACACGTTGCGAACCTGGGTATCGCACACCGGGCAGACCACAAAGTCCTTCTCGATGGGCGCACCGCACTGCGGGCAGGTGCCGTACTGGGCAAGCTGGCGCTCGCGCAGGGCCATGTCCAGCTCCTGCTCCTCGCGGTCGGCCGCATAGGAGTGCGGGCGCAGGACTAGGTAGGCAATGAGGCCTACAAACGGGATGAGGGCAATAATGCCCCAGGCCACGTAGGCACTGGCGCCGCGGCGGCGGGCGTCAATAAACACATAGACGACCGACAGCACGTACAGGGCGATGATAAAGCCAACAAAGGCATAGATGACGCCCATAAGCTGCGGCGACATGAGCTCGGAGATGTACTTGGACATAAGGTGGGCCTTTCGGGGTAGTTACAACTCGAGTTAGTGTAACACGGGGGTTAACGATTTGGCAGGTCGCAGGCATGGGCGGATAGAAACATCTCAATCTGTAACAGGTGAGAGCGGAATCCGGGTCCAGATGTTACAGAATTAGACAAACCGTTCTCTCCCCGACTACAATCTCGATCTGTAACATCTTGGCTCCAGAATCAGTCCCTACTGTTACAGATTAAGATGAACGGTGAGCCCTCCGTTAAATATCTCAATCTGTAACAACTAGGGGCCAGAACCCCTTCTATCTGTTACAGATCAAGACAAAGGAAAATGTCCAATCTCAATATCTCAATCTGTAACAACAACTCGGCAAAAACAGGTCTAACTGTTACAGATTTAGACATTCGAAACCGACTGATGGGTTCATCTAAATCTGTAACATCTAGACCCCAAAACGGTCCCGAGATGTTACAGATCGAGACAGATGACCTCTCCCTGACTTTAAATCTCAATCTGTAACACATAGGACCGATTTTCTACTCTTACTGTTACAAATCAAGACAAACAGAGGGCCCGCCTGGCAAACGTCTCGATCTGTAACATCCGGAACCCAACTCTTCTGCTTACCGTTACAGAACGAGACAAACCTTTGACAACAGGGGTGCCAGACGAGGTCACCGATTGACCTGAGTCTCCCCTCGCCTGCCGTTGGCGGATGCAGCGGTGCTATTCGCCGCATTGCCGCTGCGCGGGGGATGCGCACACCGTAGGATAGCCTTATTGACAGCCTGTCAACTCGTCTTGGAGGCACTGTGACGGAAACGTTTGATATCGCGATTGTGGGCGCGGGCATCACCGGATGCGCCATCGCGCGGCAGCTCGCACGCTATGACCTGTCCATCTGTGTGGTCGAGGCGGCCAACGACATTGCCCTGGGCGCGTCGAAGGCCAACGGCGGCCTGGTGCACGCCGGCTACGATCCGGCGCCGGGCACGGTTAAGGCCCAGGTCAACGCCCGCGGCTGCGAGCTATATGGCACGTGGGCCCAGGAGCTGGGCTTTTTGTTTTGCCGCACCGGGTCCATGGTGCTGGGCTTTAGCGACCAAGACCACGCGCAGCTGGAGCAGCTGCAAAGCAACGGGCTGGCAAACGGCGTACCCGAGTTGGCGATCATCGGGGCCGAGCGCATCCACGAGCTGGAGCCGCGCGCCAGCGCCCAGGCCACGTGCGCGCTGTGGTGTCCCTCGACCGGCTATGTCGATCCGTTTGAGGTCGCCATCGCCGCGATGGAGAGCGCCGTAGCCAACGGCGTGACGTTTGTGCGCTCCGCACCGGTGGAGACGATCGAGGTAGCTCCCGGCGCTGGCGACAGGAGCGGTGACGGGACCGCTCGTTTTAGGCTGGTGACACCGGCCGGTGATGTGCGCTGCCGCTATTTGATTAACGCGGCGGGCAACGGCGCCGCAGACATCTCGCATATGGCGGGCGCCGAGGAGTTCCAGATGGTCTGGCGCCAGGGCAACATTGTGGTGCTGGACAAGGAGCCGCGCGCACTCATGCCGCTCTACCCCGTTCCCACGCCGGTTTCCAAGGGCGTCATCGTCACGGGCACCGTCCACGGCAACACCGTGATCACCGCGACCGCTGCCGTGCGCGAGCCCGGCGACACGCAGACCTATGCGGGCGACGTAAACGCGCTGTTGGGCGGTGCGCGCAAGCTGGTGCCCGATCTGGACACGCGCCGCGTGGTGCGAGCGTTTGCCGGCGGGCGTCCGGTCATTAAGGGAACAAACGACTTTTTTATTGGACAGTCCGCCGTGGTGCCGGGGCTGTTCCAGGCGGCGGGCATTCAGTCGCCGGGCGTAGCGAGCGCTCCGGCCATTGCCGAGCGCATGGAGCAGGTGCTGCGCGAGGCGGGCGTTGCTTTGCGCGAGCGGGCCGATTGGGATCCGATTCGCCGTGCGCCGGACGACTTTGACCGCGCGCCGCTTGCGCGCAAGGAAGAGCTGATCGAGTCCGACCCCGCGTGGGGGCAGATTGTCTGCCGCTGCGAGACGGTGCCCGAGGCCGAAATCGTGGCCGCGATTCGACGCCGCCCGGGTGCGGTTTCGGTCGAGGGCGTCAAACGCCGCTGCCGTGCCGGCATGGGTCGGTGCCAGAGCGGCTTTTGCCAGAGCCGCGTGGTGCGGATTCTGGCCCGCGAGCTGGGCTGCGACTCCAGCGAGGTACCGTTGGAAGACGATGGCTCCTGGCTGGTAGAGGGACCGTTGAAGGGGGTGCGCTAGGATGGCAACGAGTATCGATATGGGTGCGGTATCGGGCGTCGAGTGCACTTGCGCAGATGCCGACAGGGTATCAATTGCTGCCGGCGCCGTGCAGACGCAGGCGTTCGACGTAGTCGTTATCGGCGGCGGACCTGCCGGAATGGCGGCCTCACTTGCCGCACACAAGGCCGGAGCGCGCGTGGCCATCGTGGAGCGCGAGCAGCACCTGGGCGGCATCCTGCGCCAGTGCATACACCCGGGCTTTGGCCTCTCACACTTTAAGCAGGAACTGACCGGTCCCGAGTACGCACAGCGCTTTATCGACCAGGTGCGCAAAACCGATATCGCACTGTTCCTGGACAGTATGGTGATTGGGATCGACTCAAGCGAGGACATAGTCGCAGGCACGGGCGCAAGTGGCGCGGCGAGCGATGCCTCGGCACACACCGTCACGCTCATGAGCCCCGCCGGCATGTTGCAGCTCACCGGGCGCGCCGTCGTCCTTGCCATGGGGTGTCGCGAGCGCACGCGCAGCGAGATCAAGATTCCCGGCAGCCGCCCCGCCGGCGTGTTTACCGCCGGCCTGGCGCAGCGATACATCAACATCGACAACCTCAAGCCCGGCTCGCGCGCCGTCATTTTAGGCTCGGGCGACATTGGGCTCATCATGGCGCGTCGCTGCACGCTCGAGGGGATTTCGGTCGAGGGCGTGTACGAGCTTATGCCATACGCCAACGGCCTGCGCCGCAATGTAAAGAATTGCCTGGACGATTTTGGCATTCCGCTGCACCTGTCCACCACCGTCACACGCGTGATTGGGCACGACCGCGTGGAGGCCGTCGAGGTGAGCCAGGTCGACGAAAATCTGGCGCCCATTCCGGGGACCGAGCGCATCGTTCCGTGCGACACGCTGCTGCTTTCGGTAGGTTTGATTCCCGAGAACGAGCTTTCGGTAGGCGCGGGTGTTGAGCTTGACCCGCGCACGCGCGGCGCCGTGGTGGACCAGAGCCTGCAGACGGGCGTGCCAGGCATCTTTGCCTGCGGCAACGTGCTGCACGTGCACGACCTGGCCGATAACGTGACGGCCGAGTCCGAGCGTGCCGGCGCAGCCGCGGCGACGTACGCGCTGGGGACCGGCGCGGATGTCGAGACGGGCGCTGGCTGCCAGCTCACGGTCTCCCCTGCCGGCATCGCCGGCTACGCGCTGCCGGGACGCATTACGGCCGTGGCACTCACCAGGCTCAACTTCCGCGTGCGCCGGCCGGTCGATGCCGCCCGCGTGCGCATTCTGGCGGGCGACGAGGAACTGCTTACGGGCAAGGTCCGCGCGTTTAAACCGAGCGTTATGGAAAGCTTCCCGCTGCCGGCAAAGGTGATACAGCGAGCGCTCGACCTGGGTGCCAGCGAGATTATCCTTTCCGTCGAGACCGTCGAGGAGGCATAGCCATGAGCACAAATGCGATCGAGACGCTACAGTTCAACTGCACCACCTGCCCATCCGAGTGCCTCCTTACGGTGGAAGTGGAGCGCGGGGCCGACGACCGCGTGGCGACGGTGCGCGCCGTGACCGGCAACAGCTGCCCGCGCGGCGATAAGTTCGCACATCAGGAGCTCACCTGCCCCATGCGCGTCCTCACTACCACCGTGGCGGTATCAGGCGGCGACGAGGCGCTGCTGCCCGTCCGCACGGCCGAAGCCATCCCGCTCGAACTCCATGCCCAGACCATGGACCTCATCCGCGGCCTAGTGGTCAAAGCACCCATCCGCATGGGCGATGTAGTCCTCCCCAACCTCCTAGACACCGGTACCGACCTCATCGCCAGCATGGACATCGACCCGGCCTAAGCAGCTCGTTTGGGACGGTGCTCTTTTAGCTACCCCGCATCCGCCCCGCCCCTCCTCAATTGCGGTGAAATAATTCCCGATTTCCGCCAAAACCCCGGCATCAAGGAACTATTCCACCGCAACTTGCTTTGGGATCGGTATTTAGCTTGTGCCTACTTTAGTGCCATTTCAAAACTATGCCGGATTACGGGGCTGATTCGGAGACCCCCACCCATACCGGCAATTTTCGATTTTTGATAAGCCTTCTACCTGCGGTTTTAATTTCGCGATTTTTCCCATGGTCAAGTAATACAGGTCCAGCCCCGTAATCCGCCATAGTTTTGAAACCAGCCCATTTGGGACGGGACCATATTGACTACTTTTACCTATCAGCTCGCATGTTTGACGCAGCTAAAATAGCCCCGTCCCAAATTGACTACCCTGGCATTGGGGATACCATGGTGGCAACCTAACGAAAGGACGATGTATGGCACATGTCGATGACCAGCGCGTGGCACGCGTGCTCGATGCGCTCGAGGCTCAGCACCCCGGCGCGCAGCTGCTCGTAAACGACCCGTGGTCGATTTATTACCTGACCGGCTTTTATGCCGATATGTTCGAGCGTTTTTGCGGCGTACTGCTCGCACGCGGTAGCGAGCCCGTGATCTTGGTCAACGCGCTGCATCAGCTGCCCGAGTATGACAATGCCCGCGTCGCGTACCACACCGATACCGACGTCGTGGCCGACGCCATCGCTCGCGAGGTTGATCCGACCAAACCGCTCGGCATCGACACCGTCATGCGCTCCGGCTTCTTGATGCCCCTTATGGAGCGCCATGCCGCGAGCGAATTCTTCCTAGGCGATTTTGCCGTGACCGCCGCGCGAACCTACAAAGACGCCGCCGAGCAGGAGCTTATGCGCGTGTCCTCGGCCGCTAACGACGCCGTGATGGCCGACGCGATCGAGCTCGTCCACGAAGGCGTGACAGAGCGCGAGATCGCCGACCAGATGCTTGGCCTATATCGCAAGCACGATTGCGAGGGCTTTAGCTTTCCGCCCATCGTGAGCTTTGGCGCCAACGCCGGCGACCCGCACCACGAGCCAGACGATACGGTACTCAAGCGTGGCGAAGTGGTGCTGTTCGACATTGGCGGGCGTCGACGCAACTATTGCTCGGACATGACGCGCACGTTCTTTTGGGGCGAGCCGGACGAGGAGACGGCACGCATCTACGACATCGTGCGCCGCGCCAACGAGGCCGCCGAGGCGCTCATCGCCCCGGGCGTGCGCATGTGCGACCTGGACCGTGCCGCGCGCGACGTGATTGAGGACGCGGGTTATGGCAAGTACTTTACGCACCGTCTGGGACACTCGATCGGCCTGCAAGACCACGAGCCGGGTGACGTCTCGCTCGTCAACGAGCAGGTCGTGGAGCCGGGCATGACGTTCTCCATCGAGCCGGGCATCTACCTCCCCGGCCGCACCGGCGTCCGCATCGAGGACCTTGCCCTGGTCACCGAGAGCGGCGTCGAGATTCTCAACGCCTACCCCCACGATCCGGTCCGCCTAGACTAGGCAATGCGGCAAAGGGACAGCCCCTTTGCCGCATCACATGAATGCCGCCACGAAATGGGCCTATCTATTACGTTTAACCCGCATGGGGCGACCATGCGGGTATTTTTTGAAAATTGGCAAGCCCTCTACCTGCGGTTTTGATTTTGCGATTCTCGGCGTGGTTGAGGGTAGCCGGTCAAACGTAGTAGATAGGCCCATTTCGTGGAGAGCAGGCAAACTAGCTACCCTGCGGAAGGGATCTAGCAGAGCAGACCGGCAACTTCGCCGGCCAGGGTGATGGTGCCTGCTGCTACGAAAGGCTCGCCTGCGGCCTCAAAGGCTGCGAGGGCCTCGGACACGCTGGGGTACACGCCTGCGAGCTTATCGGAATCCACCAGGGCAGCAAGCTCCTCCGCCGGCAAGGCGCGATCGGAATCGGTCTGTGTGACGACCACGCGCGGGAAGGCCGGGATCAGCACGTCGACGATACCCGCCACGTCCTTGTCTGCCAGCGCGGCGCACAGCAACGTGGGGCGATTCTCTACGCACGGATCGATCTCGTCCAAGGCGCTCACAAAGTTCTCGCAGCTCTGGGGGTTATGGCAGGCGTCGATCAGCTTGAGCGGGTCGGTTCCCAACACATCAAAACGGCCCGGCGTAGGGCAGCCCATAAGCGAAGCATCAAGCGCCTCGTGGTCGAGCTCGCGACCCAGATACCCCTCGCAGAGCATAATCGCGCACGCGGCATTCTGCGGCTGATACGCCGGCTTAATCATGCTCGACGTATAAATCGCACGCGGCGTGGCACAGCTAAACTCAACCGTATCGCCCACATGCGCCGGCACCTTGGTCGTGGCGTGGCTCACCACCAGCGGCACCACACCACACTCGCGACAACGGTTGTCCATAACGCGCTGAACGCTCGGCTCATGCGTGCCCTCGCCCAGCACAACCAGGCGTCCGGGCTTAATGACGGCGGCCTTCTCCCCCGCAATGGCCTCGAGCGTATCGCCCAGAATACGCGTGTGATCGAGTCCGATGCCCGTGATGGCAACGGCAACGGGATCGGTCGCGCTCGTGGCGTCCCAGCGACCGCCCATGCCGACCTCGAGCACGGCAACATCCACGCGAGCCTCGGCAAACACCACAAGCGCGGCGGCCGTCAGCAGGTCAAACGGCGTGATGGTATAGGCACGCTCCCCCGCCACCACGCGGCGCGCATTCACTCGATGCCCCGCCTCAACAGCAGCAGAAACGCCATGGGCAAACGCCTCATCGCTCACGACGTGCCCATCGATCTCCATGCGCTCGGGATAGCGAACAAGCTGCGGCGACGTATAAAGCGCAGCCTTGAGCCCCTCGCCGCGAAGGATAGCAGCCGAAAAACGCGTCGTCGAAGTCTTGCCATTGGTACCGGCAACCTGAATGCAATCAAAGTACTCGTCCGGCCGCCCCAGCTCATCGAGCATATCGACAACCGTCTCGAGCAGAGGACCAGCATCCCCAGAAATCCGCCCCGTATCGGCAGCAAGCCCCACAGCCTCACCAAACGAAAGCAAATCAAACGAGAAAGGAACGACATACGACCCAGAACGCTTAGCCATAACCCAAAGTCCCCTCAACATAAAAAGAGGCCCGAATCAACAACGAGCCCTTCCCATTCAAAATATCAGCCAAACACCGCTTTGCAGCAGAATCAAGGCCACAGCCAAGTGGCCTAACCCACCAGTTGCAAACAACCACGTAAACGACCTGGGAGCGGTTTGGGGCTTTGCTCGATACAAGTTCCGCACGAGCCGAAGGCCACTTAATGTGGCCTTCGTGCGAGCAGGACTGTCCGCAGTAGCGAGCAATGCCCCAAACCGCGTCCCCCAGTAACGCCTACGAGAAGTCAGCAACCTGAGCAGTCAGCGCCTCCAGGATCTCCTTGAGCTCAGCTGCACGGTCCCTCTTCTTCTGGACCACCGCGGGCGCGGCCTTGGCCACAAAGCCCTCGTTGGCGAGCGTCTTCTCGCAGCCGGCGAGCTCCTTCTGGGCCGCGGCAATCTCCTTCTCCAGACGTGCCTTCTCGGCCGAAAGGTCAACCTTTCCCTCGAGCACCACAAAGACCTCGACGCCGCTGTCGACCACGGCGATGCTCGCAGCCGGCTTCTCAACATCGGTACCCATGACCAGCGAGGCGGTATTGGCCAGCGGCTCGATGGTCGAGCGCAGGCTCTCGAGCTTCTCGATATCCTCGGCACCGGCACGCACGACCACGTCGAGCTCGGCCTTGGGGCTCAAGCGATAACGCGAACGCGTGGCGCGGGCGGCAGAAACGACGGTGCGACACAGCTCAAACGCGCGCTCGGCGTCCTCGTCGACATACTTGACATAGTCGGCAGGCTCGGGCCACTTGGCGATCATGAGCGCCTCGGCGCGGTCCACGTTGCCCTCGGCGTCCAGGTCGAGCACGCTCGCCGGCATGTTGTCCCAGATCTCCTCGGTGACAAACGGCATGAGCGGGTGCATCAGGCGAATAGAGGTATCGAGCACAAAGATCAGGTTTCGCTGCGCCTGCAGACGGCCCTCGCCCTTCAGGCGCGCCTTGGTGACTTCGACGTACCAGTCGCAGACCTCGTTCCAGAAGAACTGCTGAACGCCGCGGGCCATGTCGCCAAAGGTGTAGTTCTCGATGCCCTCTGTGACCATCTTGACGGCCTTGGCCAGACGGCTGAACATCCAGGCGTCGGCCGGCGTCTCTACGACAGGCTCGCCGGGCGTGTAGCCCTCCATGTTCATAAGCAGGAAGCGGCTGGCGTTCCAAATCTTGGTCACAAACGACTTGGCCTGCTCGGTGCGCGGGCTGTCGATAAGCTTCTTGGTCTTCTTATCGATGTTCGCGTCAAACTTAACGTCCTGGTTGTTGGTGCAGAGCGTCAGCAGGTTGAAGCGCATGGCGTCGGCACCGTACATGCCAATGAGGTCCATGGGGTCAACGCCGTTGCCCTTGGACTTGGACATGCGGCTGCCGTCCTTGGCAAGAATCGTCGGGTAGATGACGACATCCTTAAACGGCACCTCGTCCAGGAAGTACAGCGAACTCATGACCATGCGGGCGACCCACAGCGCGATGATGTCGCGCGCGGTGACGAGTGCCGTCGTGGGGTGATGTCCCTCGAGCAGCTCCGGCTTTTGGGGCCAGCCCTGCGTGGCGAAAGTCCACAGCTGCGAGCTGAACCAGGTGTCCAGCACGTTCTCGTCCTGATGCACGTGATGACCGCCGCACTTAGGGCACACGTCGGTGTCCTCGGTAAGGGCATCCTCCCAGCCGCAGTCCTCGCAGTAGAACACGGGAATACGGTGGCCCCACCACAGCTGGCGGCTGATGCACCAGTCCTTGAGGTTCTCCATCCAGGTGGTATAGGTCTGCGTCCAACGCGCGGGGTGGAAGGTCACCTTGCCGGAGTTGACGGCGTCGAGCGCCGGCCCCTTGAGCTTGTCGACGGCCACAAACCATTGCTCGGACAGCCACGGCTCCAGTGCGGCATCGCAACGGTAGCAGTGCATGACGGAGTGATCGTGATCCTCGACGTGATCGAGCAGGTCGTGCTCCTCAAACCACTTGATGACGGCCTCGCGGCACTCCTCGCGGGTCATACCGGTAAACTCGCCGTAGCCATCGACGACCACCGCATGCTCGTCAAAGATGTTGATCTGCGGCAGGTCGTGGGCCTGACCCATGGCGTAGTCGTTGGGGTCGTGGGCCGGGGTGACCTTGACAAAGCCGGAGCCAAAGTTGGCGTCGACATGCCAATCCTCAAAGATGGGGATCTCGCGGTCGACGATGGGGAGCTTGACGGTCTTACCCACAAAGGCGGCCTTCTCGGGGTCCTTCGGGGAGACGGCCACGCCCGTGTCGCCGAGCATGGTCTCGGGGCGCGTAGTGGCGACGACGATGTAGTCCTGGCCGTTGACCGGCTCGGTCAGCGGGTAGCGCAGGTGCCACAGGTGACCCTTCTCGTCCTTGTACTCGGCCTCGTCGTCCGAGATGGCGGTGGTGCAGTTGGGGCACCAGTTGACGATGCGCTTGCCGCGGTAGATCAGGCCGTCGTGGTACCAGTCGCAGAACACCTTGCGCACGGCCTGGGCGTAGTCCTCGTCCATGGTAAAGCGCTCGTTATCAAAGTCGACGGAGCAGCCCATACGCTTGATCTGCTCGACGATGATGCCGCCGTACTCGTGGGTCCAATCCCAGCAGGCGTCGACAAACTTATCGCGGCCGATCTCCAGGCGGCTGATGCCCTCGCTCTTGAGCTTCTTGTCGACCTTGGTCTGCGTGGCGATGCCGGCGTGGTCGGTACCGAGCACCCAGCGGGTGGACCTGCCGCGCATGCGGGCCATGCGGATGATGGCATCCTGGATGGAATCGTCGGTGGCGTGACCCATGTGGAGCTTGCCGGTCACGTTGGGAGGCGGAATGGTGACAGTGCAGTCGCCCACGCCCTCACGGCGCTTGTAGTAGCCGCCGTCGAGCCACTTCTGCAGGATCGCCGGCTCGTTGGTCGACGGATCGTAGTTTTTGGGCATCTCTTCCATATATCTCTCCCGTCCCACCGGGGAGGAATGTAGGCCCGCCAGGGTCTGCATTCCTCCCCTTAGGTATCGATTACTTCAGACTGATACGACTTCGCTGAGGCTTAAACAATCACACAGAATAACACAGGTAGTTGGGGTTATTGCGTATATATAAAATAGCCTCCGACCGCGGGTGGTCGGAGGCTATTCAAATTCACATTTGCGAAACCTACCATTTAGGGACAGGTTTATTTTGGTCGGTTTTATATGGGCAAACGTCATTCTCCCTGATAAAACCTGCCAAAATAAACCTGTCCCTTTTTGGCAGGTTTACCCGTAGATGCGCTGGGGCTGTTCGGTGCCCTTTACGGAGGCTTCGGTCACGATGACCTTGGCGACTCCTTCCTCGCTCGGCAGGTCGAACATCGTCTGCTGCAGCACGTCCTCGCAGATGGAGCGCAGGCCGCGGGCGCCGGTCTTGCGGGCAAGCGCCATGCGGGCAATCTCGTGCAGGGCGGCGTCCTCAAACTCAAGCTCAACGTCCTCGAGCTGGAACATCTTGCGGTACTGACGCACAACGGCGTTCTTTGGCTCGGTCAGGATCGATACCAGGTCGTCCTCGTCGAGCGCCTGTGTCTGGGTGACGACGGGCGTACGTCCCACAAACTCGGGGATCATACCAAAGGCGTTGAGGTCCTGCGGGAGCACCTGACGCAGCAGGTCGTTCTCGTCGACCGAGGTGGGGCCGGCGATCTCGGAGTTAAAGCCCACGCCCTTGTTGCCCACGCGATCGGCGATAATCTTGTCCAGACCCACAAAGGCACCGCCGCAGATAAACAAGATATTGGTCGTGTCGATCTGCAGCAGCTCCTGCTGGGGGTGCTTGCGGCCGCCGGTGGGCGGAACGCTTGCCACCGTGCCCTCAAGGATCTTAAGCAGCGCCTGCTGAACGCCCTCGCCCGAAACGTCGCGGGTGATGGAGAGGTTCTCGGCCTTGCGGGCGATCTTGTCGATCTCGTCCACGTAGATGATGCCGACCTGCGCACGCTCGATATCGCCATCGGCAGCATTGATGAGCTTGAGCAGGATGTTCTCCACGTCCTCGCCCACGTAACCGGCCTCGGTGAGTGCGGTGGCATCGGCGATGGCAAACGGCACCTCGAGGATGTGCGCGAGCGTCTGGGCGAGCAAGGTCTTACCGGTACCGGTGGGACCGAGCAGCAAGATGTTAGACTTGGCGAGCTCCACCTCGTCCATATCGTCGTCGAGCCGCGAACCCGCACCCGAGGCCTCGTCAAAGGCCGAAAGCGCGGCGCCGCCCTCGATCACGCGACGGTAGTGGTTGTACACGGCAACCGACATGGCGCGCTTGGCGTCTTCCTGACCCATGACATAGGCCGAAAGCTCGTCATAGATCTCGTGCGGGGTCGGCACGTGCGTGATGACCTGACGTACGTCGTCCTCGAGCTCAAAGCCCTCGGGCTCGGGATCCATGGCAGGCTGCCCGGCAGCCTGACCGTGGTCGTTGAGGAAGCCCGGCAGCTTGCCGTTGCAGGCGGCATCCATAAAGTCCGAAGCCAGCGACTCCTCCAAGATCTCGGAGCAGGCGGCAACGCACTCGTCGCAGATAAAGATGTTGGTAGGGCCCTTTACAAGGCGGCGCACCTGACCCTGCTCTTTTCCGCAGAAGGAGCAGCGGATGGGGTTGCCGTTCTCGTCAAAGTTGTCCTGCATGTTACCGGCCATCCTAGGCGTCCTTCGCGGCAAGATCGCGCGAGGTGACGATACGGTCGATCAGGCCGTAGTCAAGCGCCTCGGCAGCGGTCAGGTAGTTGTCGCGCTCGGTATCGGCCTGGACCTTCTCGATCGGCTGGCCCGAGGCGTCGGACAAGATCTGGTTGAGCTCGCGACGGGTCTTCTTGATCTCCTCGGCCACGATCTCGATCTCGGTCTGCTGACCCTGGGCACCGCCACTGGGCTGGTGAATCATGACCTTGGAGTGCGGCAGGCAGAAGCGCTTGCCCTTGGCGCCGGCCGAAAGCAGCACGGCGGCCATAGACGCGGCCATACCGACGCAAATGGTAGAGACCTGCGGCTTGATAAAGTTCATAGTGTCCAGAATCGCCAGGCCGGAGTAGACCTCGCCACCGGGCGAATTGATGTAGAGCGAGATATCCTTCTCGGCATCCTGGCTCTCAAGATGCAGCAGCTGGGCAACGACCAGGTTGGCACTGACGGAGTTGATCTCCTCGCCCAAGAAGATGATGCGGTCGTTGAGCAGGCGCGAATAGATATCGTAGCTGCGCTCGCCGCGCGGCGTCTGCTCGATAACGTATGGCACGAGGGCGGAATCGAACTTAGCGATCATACGCATCTCCATTTCTCTCTTGCGGACCAAATTGGTTCTAGATAAACGTACGGTGCCCGCATGCTATGCATTGGCTGGCACCGTACGAAGCAACCGAATAACCGGTTTATAACTTTACCCCATCACGGGCGCCTGCATGCGCTCGCGGGAAAGGTGGCGAGAATTACTCGGCGTCCTTGGCGGTCTCGTCGACCTCGGTCACCTTGGCGTTCTCGACCAGGTGATCGACGGCCTTGGAGCGACGGATGGACTCGCGGACGGCAGGCATGCGTCCATCGGCGATGAACTCGGCCTTGGAAGCCTCGACGTCCTTGACGCCGGCCTTCTCGAACTCGGCGTTGACGTCGTCCTCGGTGACCTCGATCTTGAGCTCACGGGCGAGGGCGTCGAGCGCCAGGGACTCGCGGGCAACGTCGTTGGCCTGCTTGTGCAGGTCGCCGATGAACTGCTCCATGGTCAGGCCGGAAGCGGGCAGCCAGGTGTCCAGCGTCATGCCACGGGCAGCGAGGTTGGACAGGAAGTTCTGGCCAAGCTCCTCAAAGACAGACTGCTCATAGTCGGCGTCCATCTCCTCGAGCTGCAGGCGCTCGGCGAGAGCGGCGACGCAACGGTTCTCCTTCTCGGCAGGAAGGCGGGAAGCCTTGTCCTGCTCGATCTCGAGCTTGATGGCGTCGCGCATAGCGTCGATGCTGTCGAAGCCAAAATCGGACTTGACGAGCTCGTCGGTGAGCTCGGGGGTGTTGCGGACCTTGATGCCCTTGACGGTGACCTCGACGGTGTGGGTCTCGGCCTCCTCGCCCTCCTCGACCTCGTCGGTCCAGGTGACGGTCTTGACGTCGTCGACGTTAGCACCGATCAGAGCCTCGTTGAACTCCTTGGGGTTGCTGTCGCTACCGGCGATGAGCATGCGACCCTCGGCAGCGAAGTTGTCGGCGTTCTCGACGGCCTTGAGGCCGACGGTAACGTAGTCCTCGGCCTCGACGGCACGATCCTCGACGTCCTCGAAGGTGGCACGGTAGTTGAGGAGCATCTCGACCTGGTTGTTGATCTCGGACTCGGTGACCTCCGCGGGAGGCATCTCGATCTCGACGGCGTCGTAGGAGGAGAGCTCGGCGGCAGGACGCAGAGAGAACTCGACGGTGTAGGTGTAGTCCTCGTGATCCTTGGCGAGGTCGAGCTCCTTGTAGTCACCGTTCTTGGTGGGGACGATGTCCAGCTCGTTGAGGACGGCGGGCTCGTTGGCGGCAATCAGATCGTTGGTGGCCTGGGCGAGGGTGGCCTCGGCGCCAAGAGCAGCGTCGATGACCGGACGGGGAGCCTTGCCGGCACGGAAGCCCGGGAAGCGGTATTTCTTGGCGGTGTCCTTGTAGGCCTTCTTGATCGCGGCGTCGACGTCGGCGGCCGGGATGGTGACCGTAGCGGTGAGCTTGGCGTCCTTGACGTCAGAAGCGGTGATGTTCAACACGTTCCTCCTCATACTGCCCAGCTTATCTGAGGTGCTGGTACCTTTATGCAACAAAGTGTCGCGACGGCCGAGGCCGACGCAGGTGCGTTGGTGCGGGCGAAAGGACTCGAACCTTCACGGGAATCCCACCAGAACCTAAATCTGGCGCGTCTACCAATTCCGCCACGCCCGCATGAGCGCACAGACAAGGAATGATAGCAGATACGAACGGCAAGCGCACGCACACCTTTTTAGACCCACGACCTCACCACGAGTTACAGCGGAACAGGGTAGCTAATTTGGGACGGGGCTTTCTTAGCTACCCCCCTTGTGGGGGTAACTAAAAAAGCCCCGTCCCAAATTAGCTACCCCCATCGGCTATCTCCCGCAGCCCACAATTCGGTTGAAAAGTGGGCTGCAGTTTCCTCGGGCTTGCCAAAGAGCGGCGGCTGCCGCGCCTCGCCTACTCCCCCAGCAGGGCCTTCTCGGGCGTGATCGGCAGCGAGCGAACCTGGTGGCCGGTGGCGTGCGCCACGGCCGAGGCAACGGCGGCGAGCGGTGTGTTGATGACGACCTCGCCGATCGACTTGGCGCCAAACGGGCCCGTCGGCTCGTAGCTCGGCTCAAAGGCCACGCGAATGCTGCCGATATCCAGGCGCGTGGGCAGCTTGTAGCTCATAAAGTTACCGGTGCGCAGGCGGCCGCGGTCGTCGTGCTCGACAATCTCGTAGAGTGCGTGACCGATGCCCTGGGCAATGCCGCCCTCGGCCTGGACGCGCGCGAGTGCCTCGTTGATCACGGTGCCGCAGTCCACAGCCGCCGCATAGTCCACCACAGTCACCTTGCCGGTGGCCTTGTCGACCTCGACCTCGGCAATGCCGGCCATAAACGGCGGAGGCGAAACGGGCAGGCAGGCAGAAGCATGCGAGGTGAGCGCGTCGCCGCCCGCGATGTTCTTTACGCACAGGTTGGCAAAGTCGCGCAGCGTGAGGTAGCGGCCGCACTCGCGAGCGGCGCGCTCGTCAGACAGACGCACGTACTGGCCGTCGAAGACCACGTCGGCGGCGTCCACGTCCCACATCTGGGCGGCCTTGGCGCAGATCTTCTCGCGCAGCTCGGTCGCGGCATTCTTGGCTGCCAGGCCCGTCACGTACGTGCCCGAGCTCGCGTACGAGCCGGCATCGAACGGCGAGACGTCGGTGTCCACGCCGCGCACCACGATAAGCGAGCTCTCCACGCCCAGCTCCTCGGCGGCAATCTGCGCCAGGATCGTGTCGACGCCCATGCCGTTATCGGTGGCTCCGGTGCCGATGGTAATGAAGCCGTCCTCTTCCAGGCGCATGTCGATGCCGGCGATATCCACATTGGAAATGCCCGAGCCCTGCATGGTGAGCGCGCAGCCCAGAGCACGCACGCGGTCGCCCAGGTCCACGGCCAGCGGCTTGTCGCGCCAGCCGATCATGTCCATCGCACGCAGCAGGCAGCGGTCGAGCGCGCAGGCGTTGAGCTTTTCATTGTAGTACTGCGGCATAATCTCGCCCTCGCGCACGATGTTCTTAAGACGCAGGTCGGCGGGATCCATGTGCAGCATGTCGGCGAGCTCGTTGACGGCGCTCTCCACGGCAAACTGGCCCTGGGTGGCGCCGTAGCCGCGATACGCACCGCCGCGGTTGGTGTTGGTGTAGACGGCGTCCCACCTAAAGCGGCTCGCCTTCACGTGGTTGTAGATGGGCAGGCTCTTGTGGCCCGAGAGGCCGATCGTCGTGGTGGCATGTTCGCCATACGCGCCGGCGTTGGACAACGTGTGCAGGTCGATGGCCGTGATGGTGCCGTCTTTCATGGCGCCCAGCTTGACGGTCATCTGCATCTGGTGACGCGAGTTGCCCGCAGTGATGGTCTCCTCGCGGGTGTAGCAGCAATAGCTCGGACGGCCAGTCTGCTGCGTCACGAACGCCACGAAGATCTCGCAGCAGCCCGTCTGCTTGGAGCCAAAGCCGCCGCCGATGCGCGGCTTAATAACCTGCACCTGCGACTGCGGAATGTCGAGCGACTGCGCGACCATGCGGCGCACATGAAAGGGCACCTGCGTGGAGGTGGTCACCGAGATGCGGCCGAACGCGTCGGTCGTCGCGAAGGCACGGAAGGTCTCCATGGGCGCGGTCTGCGTGGCCTGGCTGGTGTAAGTGCGCTCAAAGACGATGTCGCTCTGGGCGAAGGCCTCGTCCAGGTCGCCAAAATCGCTGGTACCGCTGCACACCAGGTTGCGAGCAACGTCGCCGCCCTGCGGGAACATAAAGGTCACGTCGCCCTCGGGGTGGACCACGATGTCGTTATCGAGCGCCTGGGTAAAGTCGAGCAGGGGCTCGAGCACCTCGTAGTCGACCTTGATGAGCTTGAGTGCCTTGTCGGCGGCCTCCTCGGTCTCGGCGGCGACGATCGCCACCTCCTCGTTTTGGTAGCGCACCAGGTTCTCGAGGATCAGGCGGTCGTAGGGGCTCGGCTGCGGATAGCTCTGGCCGGCGATGGTAAAGCGGCGCTTGGGCACGTCCTCGTAGGTGTAGACGCCCACCACGCCGGGCACCTTCAGGGCGCGCGACGTATCGATGGAGCGGATCTTGGCACGGGCATACGGGCTGCGCTTGAGCTTGACGATAAGGGCGCCGGCGGGCACCAGGTCTCCTGTGTAGACGGGACGCCCCTCGAGCAGGGCCTTCGAGTCCTTCTTGGGCTGCTTATGGGTGATCTGCTTGTACGAGACACCATCGCAGCTGGTGTCGTTGACCGGAAGCTCGGGCATCTCAAAGCCCACCTGCACGCCGGACTCGTTAAGGAAGCGGACGATGGCGCGCAGCTGGCTCTCGTAGCCGCTGCAACGGCAGAGGTTGCCGGCGAGCTGGCGCGAGAGCTCCTCGCGCGTGGCGACGAGGCTCGGGTCCTCCTTGGCGGCGCGGGCAAGCGCCAGCACGTTCATGATGAGGCCGGGGGCGCAAAAACCGCACTGCTCGGCGCCTTCGGCAGCCATTGCGTGGGCGAGCGCCTCGGACTCGGCCTTGAGGCCCTCGAGCGTGGTGACGGAGCGGCCCTCGACGCGCGCAGCGGGAACCGAGCAGCTCAGCACCGGGTCGCCGTCGAGCCACACCGTGCACAGACCGCAGTTGGTGGTTTCGCAGGCACAGCGCACCGAGGCGCAACCCTGCTCGCGCAGCAGCGCAAAGAGCATGGTGTCGGGGGCAATCTGAACCTTGACCTTGCGGCCGTTGAGCGTAAAGGAAAGATCGATGAGTTTGGCAGCCATTAGCGCACCTCGCTAGAATCGACGCCGGGCACGCGGCGGCAGGAATACTCGTCCGTGGCAAACTTAGGCACTTGCACGCCCTCGAGCTCGCGGGCAAGCGAGGCCGAAAGCTCGATGCCGGCGGCGCGACGCACGGCCTGAATCGCCAGCGGCGCCGAGATGCAACGGCGATAGTCGGCCGAGCCCCACAGGTTGGTGCCGTAGCTCAGCGCGCGTACGGACGCGGCCAGGGCGCGCAGCTCGTCCTCGGAAGGCTGCTCGCTCACCAGGCCACATGCCTCGCCCTGCAGCAGGGTCGCGCGCAGCGGGCGGGCACCCACGGTGACATGCCAGCTGTTGTCCCACCAGGCGGCGGTGACGTTTAAGGAGGGGAAGTCGGTCGCGGCCTTGCGCACGGCCTCGTAGCTTGCACGGTAATCGTGCTTAACGACCACGACGCGCTCAATCACGTCGCGCACGTAACCCATATCCACGAACTCGGCGAGCGGCACGCGACCGGCCCCCGTCAGCTCAACGTATGAATCGAGCGCCAAAAAGGCCGAGAGCACGTCCGAGAAACCAAAGCGACCGTAGATGCTGCCGCCCACCGTGGCGGTGTTGCGCAGCTGCACGCCCACGATATCGTGGACGGCGAACTCAAAGACATGGTTGACAAGCGCGTTGAGCTCGGCATGGCGCTCGAGCTGGCGCAGGGTGCACATGGCACCGATGCGAAACTCGGTCTCGGTCTCCTCGATCTGGTCGAGTCCGCAGGCCGAAAGGTCAATCGCCGTCGCCACGCGACGCGAACCCAGGCGCATCCAGATGCCGCCGCCCACAATCTTGTTGTTGCGGTTCTTCTGTAAGAGCTCATAGGCTTCGGCCGCGTTTCCAACGCGAACGTAGGTACCGAACTTGAGCACGTTCTCCCCCATCTCCTCACTTATCCAGTACCTCTAAGTGTACCAAACGAGGGCGCACAGCCCTCGCCACCATAGAAAAAGGCTCCCAGCCTGATGGCTGGGAGCCTCATCACATGCTATGTCGAGCGAAGATTTAGCAGACGCCCTGGGCGAGCATGGCGTCGGCGACCTTCAGGAAGCCGGCGATGTTAGCGCCCATGACAAAGTTGCCCTCCTGGCCGTACTCCTTGGCGGTGTCGTCCACGTTGTGGAACATGCCGCGCATGAGCTGCTCGAGCTTGCCGTCGACCTCCTCGAAGGTCCAGGACAGGTGCTCGGCGTTCTGGCTCATCTCCAGGCCGGACACGAGCACGCCGCCGGCGTTGGCAGCCTTACCGGGCATAAAGGCGACGCCGTTCTCCTGGAAGTAAGTCGTGGCCTCGATGGTCGTGGGCATGTTCGCGCCCTCGCCGACCACCTTGCAGCCGTTGGCGACGAGCGCCTGGGCGTCCTCGAGCAGCAGCGTGTTCTCGCGAGCGCAGGGCAGCGCGATGTCGCAGGGCAGCTGCCACACGCCGCGGCCGTCGCCCTCGTGCCACACGGCGTTGGGCTTCTCGTCAACATACATGGCGAGCGTGACGCCCTTGTCGTGGCCGGAGCGCTTCTTGTTGTAGACGTGCTCGAGCACGGTGTAGTCGATGCCGTCGGGATCCTCGACCCAGCCGTGGGTATCGGAGCAGGCGAGCACCTTGCCGCCGAGCTGGGCGACCTTTTGGACCGCGTAGATAGCGACGTTACCGGAGCCGTGAACGACAACGTTCTTGCCCTCGAAGGAGTCGCCGCGGCTCTTGAGGTACTCGTCCACAAAGTAGACCAGACCGTAACCGGTGGCCTCGGTACGGGCGAGCGAGCCGCCAAAGGAGAGGCCCTTGCCGGTAAGGACGCCGGTCCACTCGTTGGTCAGGCGCTTGTACTGACCGAACATGTAGGCAACCTCGCGGCCGCCAACGCCCAGGTCGCCGGCGGGAACGTCGGTGTTGGGGCCAATGTGGCGATAGAGCTCGGTCATGAAGGACTGGCAGAAGTGCATGATCTCGTTGTTGGACTTGCCCTTGGGATCAAAGTCGGAGCCGCCCTTGCCGCCGCCCATGGGAAGGGTGGTCAGGCTGTTCTTGAGGATCTGCTCCAGACCCAGGAACTTGAGCATACCCAGGGTGACCGTCGGGTTAAAGCGCAGGCCGCCCTTGTAGGGTCCAATGGCAGAGTTGAACTCGACGCGGTAACCGCGGTTGACCTGAACCTTGCCCTGATCGTCGACCCAGGGAACACGGAACATGACGATGCGCTCGGGCTCGACGAGGCGCTCCAGCAGGGCGGCCTCCTCGTACTCGGGGTGGGCGTCGAGCGCCGGCTGGATGGTGCCGAGGATCTCGGTCGCGGCCTGGATGAACTCAGGCTGCTCGGGATAGCGGGCCTTGAGCTCTTCGAGAACTTTCTGCGTGTAGCTCATGCTTCCTCCAATGATGGGAAACGAAAATGTCGGTCACGGCACCCCATGCGCCGCGAACTTTATCGTGTATGGATAATATCGCACTGTTGCAGCAAAGTTTCGCATAAGCCGACGAGCAGATGTTTCATTTTGATTACGATGCAGGTAGAAGCGTTTTTGAGCACCCGACGTACAAATCGCGTGTTTCGAAGCTGTTTCGTCCACACGTTCCAAACCACCACATTGGGGACACATGATGCGCCCGGGCACACCGGCGGCAAGACAGACGACACGGCGGACCCGCACAAAAACAAAACAGCGCCTTTGCGGCACGCAGCAAGACCGCGAGCACAAAAGCGCTGGTGGCGTGTGGCGGGAACGTATGTGAATCGAACACATCCAAGACGTTTTGCACGCCTCGCAACGGTTTTGAGGACCGCGGAGCCCACCGGAGCTCATCCGTTCCCAAGTGCGGCGGTATTTTACCAAACCGAGCAGCCAGTCTAGCGCAGGGACCTCAGGCCACCGGCTTCCTTGTCGAGCACCGTAAAGCGCGCGGCATCCAGGTGCTCCAAGATGCTGATGGCACGTTTGCGCGACACACCCAGAGCCTCGCGCAGCACGCTCGTGGTGGCAGCGCCGCCGGCTGTCTCAATGGCAGCGGCGACAAGCTCGCGCGCATGGGCTTCCGAGATGGCAGACAGGGCAACGTCGCGCTCGACCTTAACGATCGAGCAGTTGAGCGAAAGCTCGCGCAGGGCGCGCGTCATGGTGTCGCGGTCGAGCTGCAGTCGCTCACCCACCTCGGGCAGCGTCGGCGCATCGAGGCCGGCCCCATCGAGCAGCGCCACAATGCGCTCACACGCCTCGCGCACCACACGCACCGCGGCAGCAGCGGAGTGCGGGTCGAACACCTCGGTGCCCTCGGCGGCGCACACGCCACGCGAGCAGCCCTCGGCAATCAGAGCCGCGGCAACGCCTTCATCGGCGGCAGGCCACGCAGCATGGGCAACGGCGCCGGGCGTAAAACCCGTCTCCTTGGGAGCCGCCGCGTGCATGGCAGACAGGGTCGCCGCCAGCACGTCCATGGCGGCATCGAGCACGGCGCCATTCGCATACAACGTGCCGCCCGAGCCGGCAAGCTCGCAAACAACACCTCGCGCCACCAACTCGCCCAGCGCTGCCTCAGCCTCACCGGCAACAAGATCGAGCGCCTCGGCAACATCAGCCGCCGCAACCGGCAGCGCTTGCAGCGCCAGCCACGCGTCTACGCCAGCAACGGCATCGCCGGCTTCAAGCGCCGCAAACAGCGCACGCTCGCCGGCCGAAAGCTCGCGCGAGCGACGGCAGCGCGAAAGCAGCACACGCCCGCCGCCGATGAGCATAACGGGCGAATACGACAGCACCACGGCATGGTCTCCGGCGCGCAGCGGCAATGGCTCCTCCAGGCGCACCTGCACGGTACGGGTCTCGCCCACCGCCATGGGGGCCTCGCCCTCCAAAAGCATAACACGGCCGATGACCCCGGCCGTGCCGGCCATCACGTGCACGCGCGCGCCCGACTCGAGCACGCGCGGCTTGGCGCCCTCGCGGCCCAGGTAGGTAAACGTCATCATAAAGCGCAACGTCTGACCAAAGCGACCCGCCACGCCCAGCATCTCACCACGGTCAAGCGCCGCGACACCGTCACCGACCAGGTTGAGCGCCACGCGTTGTCCAGGCAGCGCGCGCGGCGTATCGCCATGCACCTGAATCCCGCGCACACGACAGACCGTACGCGACGGCAGAGCCATCAGCTCGTCGCCCACCGCAACCGGCGCATCGTGCAGCGTTCCCGTAACGACGGTGCCGACACCCTTGATCGTAAAGCAGCGGTCAATCGGCAGGCGAGACGCGGCATCGCTCCGATCGGAACGGTCGCGGCAAGCATCCCAGCAGGCACTTACCTGCTCGTCGACCACCGCAAGCAGCCCGTCGATCCCCTCGCCCGTCTTGGACGACACGGGCACAATCGGCGCGCCCGCAAACACGGTACCCGACAAAAAGTCATCGACATCGAGCCCGGCAAGCTCGGTCATCTCGGCATCGGCCAGGTCGCACATCGTCAGCGCGACCACCATATGCGTAACGCCCAGCAGCTCCAGCACATGCACGTGCTCGCGGGTCTGCGGCATCACGCCCTCGACGGCCGAAACCACCAGCACGGCCACGTCGATACCCGTGGCGCCCTGCACCATGGCGCGCAGGTAGTGGGCATGGCCAGGCACGTCGACCAGGCCGACAATCTTGCCACTCGGCAGCGCCAGCTCGCCAAAGCCAAGCTCAACGGTCATACCTCGACGACGCTCAACCTCCAGACGGTCGGGATTCTTGCCGGTCAGCGCCTCGATCAATGCCGACTTACCGTGGTCGACGTGGCCCGCCGTGCCAACGATAACGGGACACTCCACCAGCGCCTGGACCTCACTCATCGAGCAATCGCCTTCTCAACGCATGCGGCAAGCGTCGATGCCGCCGTCTCGATATCGCGGTCGCCCACGAGCGTACGGACGTCAAACAAAATGCGATCGTGCGAGGTTCGCGTGACAACCGGTGTGTCGAAGTCCTGGACAAGCGAGCGCTTGAGCGCATCGACCGTCAGGCGCGCGTCAACAAGACGCACGGCAACGCACATCGTGGGCAGCTCCATGGTAGGCAGCGAGCCGCCACCGGGGGTCGACGATTCCTCGACGATCTCCACCTGAACGGCGCACGGGCAACCGGCCTTATCGAGCCCGGCGACCATACGATCGCGCAGCTTGCGGGCACGTCGCTCCAAATGGGCCTGCGGCAGCGTAAGCATGCTGAGCACCGGCACCTCGCGATGGGCCGCATCCGCCCCGTCCATGTAAATGCGCAGCGTGGCCTCGAGCGCCGTAAGCGCCAACTTGCCCGGACGCAGAGCGCGCATGAGTGGATGTGCGCCGCAGGCCTGGACCAGATCGCGACGGCCCATGATGATGCCCGCCTGCGCCGCGCCCAGCAGCTTATCGCCCGAGCACGACACGATATCGAGCCCCGCCGCGACCGAAGCCGGCGTGGGTTCCTCGCCACCGCGCACCAGGATGTCATCGGGCAGAAGCGCGCCCGACCCCTGGTCCTCATAGAACAGCAGGCCATGCTTGTGAGCAAGCGCCGCAAGCTCCCGAGAGCTCACTTCCTCGTGAAAGCCCTCGATGCGATAGTTGGAAGGATGGACCTTGAGAATCATGGCCGTATCGGGCGTGATGGCTTGCTCATAATCTGTTAGGTGCGTGCGGTTGGTGGCGCCGACCTCGACGAGCTTGGCGCCCGAAGACGCCATGACATCGGGGATGCGAAAGCTGCCGCCGATCTCGACAAGCTCGCCGCGGCTAACGACGACCTCCTTGCCTGCGGCATGGGTCGCCAGCACCAGCAGCACCGCGGCAGCGTTGTTATTGACCACAAGCGCGTCCTCGGCACCGGTGAGCGAGCGGATCAGCTGCGCGGCGTGTTCCTTGCGCGACCCGCGCGAGCAGGTGTCCACGCTGTACTCGAGCGTACTGTACCCGCGCGCAACCTCGGCCACGGCCTTTGCCGCCGACTCCGCGAGCGGGGCGCGGCCCAAGTTGGTATGGATGACCACGCCCGTGGCGTTGACGGCAGGGCGCAGGCTCGGCAGCGCGGAGCGGTGCGCACGCCACTCGATCGCCGAGGCCAGGTCGCGCTTAGAGCGCGGGACGGCACCGGCGCGAATGGCGGCGCGTTCCTCGTCGAGCTCGGCCGTGACGACGGCATGCACCACCGCGTCGCAGGTCTCCCCCGCCGCCTTCACTACCGGCCACTCGGCGAGCAGCTCGTTGACGGAGGGAATGGCGCGCAGGCGGGCGCGAACCTCATCGGACATGTTCTGGCTATCGCTCATGTGCGGCCTTTCAAAACCAAAGGTGAATCAATCGTTCGAACGTCAAGCTATCAGCCGATTCGATCGGCTGAGTCAATCAATCGCTATTATCCCCGCACGGCGACGCCCCGCGGGAGGTCCAACGTCAAACAGACGGTACCCTACGCCTCAGACTTCTTGGCGTAGATAAACCAGTAGCCGAGCGCGACCAGAACCGCACCGCCCACGATGTTGCCCAGCGTGGCGGCGGACAGGTTAAACGCAATGCCCGCGGCGTTGAGCGCATCGGCGCCGGCGACGTCGGCACCATAGCCGCACGCGTGCATCACGGCACCCATGGGCAAAAAGTACATATTGGCAACGCAGTGCTCAAAACCGCAGGCCACAAAGGCGGCGATGGGCAGCAGAATGCCCACGACCTTATCGACCACGGTCTTGCCGGCGGTACCGATCCACACGGCCAGGCACACAAAGATGTTACACAGGATGCCGCGGAAGAAGATCGTCAGCCAGTCGATCGTCACCTTGCCGGCGGCGACACTCACCATGGAATTGGCGACCGCCTCGCCGTTGAGCTTGTAAACGCCGGCCATGTACACCAAAAAGACGATGAACAAGGCACCGGCAAAGTTGCCAAGCCACACGACGACCCAAGCCTTGAGCATCTGGACCAGGGTGATCTTTTTGCTCTTGAGAGCGCAGACCATAAGCGAATTACCGGTGAACAACTCGGCGCCACACACCAGCACCAGCACCAGGCCCAGGCAAAAGCACAGGCCGCCCACGACGCGCTGGGCACCCCAGCCCAGCGTGCTGTCGCTCAAAAACACCGTAAAGAACAGACCGCCGAAGGCGATAAACGCACCGGCGAACATTGCCAACAGAAAGGCCTTATCGACCGGCAGGTTAGCCTTGGTCACGCCGGCGGCCTCGGTCTTGGCCTCGATCGCGGCGGGCGCCAGGCAATCGGGAGCAGGGTACTCCACCTTGGAATCTGCCATGTCAATCACTTCTTTCCTAATCACCAGGGACAAGCGCTGCTACAGCTCCTGTCCCAAGCGGACAAAGTGGGAAAAGTCGTTGGCGGCCACGGCGTCGTACACGGCGTCAACGGCGTCAAAGACTTCCGGGGACATGGGGTTGTAGAATTCCGTGTCGCCCGGCTGAATCCCTATGAAGAAGATATCATCGCACGATTGCTCGATTTCTTCGATCAGAATCGACAAAGGGAGCGAATGCGTGGTGAACATCGACTTGCGGGCTACGTCGCGCTTGTCGAGCAAGCGGATGGTGCCACCTGCTGAGCATGCAGGCCAAAGTCGTCGTCAAACACCGAGATGCCGGCCTTGGCCGACCCGCGAAAACCGCGCTCGTCGAGCAGCGCATCGCAGGCCTCGAGTAGCGACGGCACGTGCCAACCATAATCTGCCAGATAATAGCCGGCGTTTCCTGGCCGAGCAATCTCAACCTGAAGCTCAGGTGCAAGTTGCGGTGAAATACGGACTACATGGGCCATAAAAGCCGGAAAGCAGTCCGTATTTCACCGCAACTTAGGAGGGGATGTGGGGTCCACGGCAGGTATATGAAAATGCTCTGCTTCCAAAAGGAAGCAGAGCCATTCATCAATCTTATGGAGCGGGCGACGGGAAGTCCAAGGGCTTGCTTCGCAAACCCTTGTTTCGCTGCGGGCCATTGGCCCTTGCGTGCTGCGCTGGAAAATGCTCACGCATTTTCTCGGCTTCGCACCCTGCCGGGTTCGATTCCCGTCGCCCGGCACGCTTATGAAAACGGCTCTGGCACCAAATGGAGCCAAAGCCGTTAAAACTATCCTATGGAGCGGGCGACGGGAATCGAACCCGCGTCATCAGCTTGGAAGGCTGGGGTTCTACCATTGAACTACGCCCGCAAGATATGGTCGGGACGACAGGATTTGAACCTGCGACATCCTGCTCCCAAAGCAGGCGCGCTACCAAACTGCGCCACGTCCCGAAGGTGTTGAGCAGCTAAGGTCTAAACCTTGCGTGTCCCAAAGCGAAGGAAATTATAGGGGAGACTTCCCGCCTGTGCAAGCGACGATACCCTAGCTCCTCGAATGTGCGACAAACTGGCTATGGAGCAGGCCAATCACAAACGCCACCACAGCGACCGGCGCCCACGCAGCGCCGATATCTGCCAGCGGCAGCGCATCGAACGGCAGCCACGCGCCCGCAAAGAACGCGTCGCGGACCGAGGTGATCACGCTCTGCACCGCGACGACGCCGCCGACCCAGACCCACACCTGCGGATGAGCGTCGCAAAAGCCGTGCACCAGGCCCATAAGCACCAGCACGATGGCAACGGGATACAAGGCGTTGAGCATGGGCACCGAGAACATGAGGATCGCGTCGAGACCCACGTTGGAGAGCACGCAAGAAAACGCCGCGAACACAAAGGCGAGAACCGCAAAGGGACGGCGCATAGCCTCCTCGGAAGCCTCCGCTCCCCCTTCGACCACATACGTCTCGCAGAAGTAGCGCGAGCAGCAGCTGATGAGGCCGATGCACACGTTCATGCAGGCGAGGAAAAAGATCGCAAAGACCACGATCGTGCCGGCAAGACCAAAGTGTATGGAGGCAGAGCGGGCAAGGATGGCGGCGCCGTTGGTGGCATCGGGCACAACCGTGCCGAGCTGCATGCCGGCAAGCGCCAGGCCGCAGTAGATGATGGCCATGAGCACGCCGGCGATCACACCGGAACGCGAAATCTCGAAGGCCACGCGCTTGTCATCGGTCACGCCCAGCTCGTGGATGGTCTCGGCGATGATAATGCCAAAGGCGAGCGACGCAAGCAGGTCCATGGTCTGGTAGCCGGTCAAAAAGCCCTGCACGGCAGCGCCTGCATCGTAGGGAGCCTGCGGCGCGCCAGCGGGACCCAACGGCGAGACCACGGCGGCACCCACGACCAGCACGATGAGCGCAATGAGCGCGGGGCCCGTAATACGGCCGAGCACGCGCGTGATAACGCCCGGACGCAGCGTGAGCGCAAACGCGACGATAAAGAAGCCAACGGCAAACACCAGACGTGCCGTGCCGAGCGAGACGCCCTCCGGCAGCAGCGGCACCAGCATCTCGAAGGCCGTGGAGCTCGTGCGCGGAATAGCCAGGCACGGGCCGATGGCTAGATACACCGCCGCAACGAAGAATTCTCCAAATTTAGGATGCACACGCCCGGCCAGCTCGCGCGCCGTTCCGGCAAGCGCCACGGCGATAAAGCCCATGACGGGCAGACCGATGGCGGCGATGAGAAAGCCGAGCATGGCGAGCGGCGTGGCAGAGCCTGCCTGCAGCGCCAGCAGCGGCGGAATGATGAGGTTGCCGGCGCCAAAGAGCATCGAGAACAGGGCGATGCCGACGGTAACGACATGGTCGGAGCGCAGGCCGCGCGGGGCGGATGAGGCCATGGGACCACCTTTCGGGTCGAAACAAAAACGGGACGGGCAAAAGACCCGTCCCGCAAGTATATACGCTCTAGCAGGCTAAATCGCGGAGCGCGTCAATCGCGGTGTCGACTTCCCCGTCCGTGTTGAAATACCCAAACGAGAAACGAACGACACCCTGACGCTCAGTCCCGAGCGCGCGGTGCATGAGCGGGGCACAATGGGCGCCGGGGCGCGTCGCAATCCCCCACCCCTGCATGAGCGCATCCGAAATCTGGGCAGAGTCGATATCGCCCACGTTGAGTGAGACGATCGCCGAGCGCACGGGCTGGTCAAAGGCACCGTAAAGCTTAATCCCCGGAATCTCGCGCACGCCGGCAAGGAAGCGCTCTGCAAGCAAGCGCTCATGCGCCGCAATCGCCTCGACCCCGCCTTGTGCCTCGATAAAGTCGAGGCCGGCAGAAAGGCCCGCGATACCGTGACCGTTGAGCGTGCCCGCCTCAAGGCGCGTGGGCCACTCAAGCGGCTGCAGTTCATCGAAGCTGTGTACACCGGTGCCGCCCATGGCCCAGGGCGCCACGTCGACGCCCTCTGCCACGGCCAGGCCGCCGGTCCCCTGCGGACCCATAAGCCCCTTGTGACCGGTAAAGCACACGACATCGAGCCCCATGGCGTGCATATCGATATGCGCCGTACCGGCAGACTGCGAGGCATCGACGATCACCAGCGCACCTGCCGCATGGGCCATGGCCGCTACGCGCGCAATGTCGACCGCGTTGCCGGTCACATTGGAGGCGTGCGTCACCACCACAGCACGCGTGTCCGGCGTAACCAACCGCTCGAGCTCGTCGTAGTCGAGCGCGCCGTTCGCGTCGCAGCCCGCACGCTCAACCGCCACACCCTGTTCCGCCGCCAGGCGATTGAGCGGGCGTAACACCGAGTTGTGCTCGAGCACCGTCGTGACCACACGGTCGCCGGGGCGCACCACGCCACAGATGGCGGTGTTGAGCGCAGCCGTGGAGTTGGGCGTAAAGCACACATGGTCCGCTCTCGGGCAACCCAAAAGGCGCGCGAGCTTGGCACGGCAACCGTGAATCGTACGAGCCGCATCGAGAGCACCCGACGTGGCGCCGCGCCCGGCATTGCCGAGCGAGCACATCGCCTGCGTCACGGCATCGATGACCGCCTGCGGCTTGAGCATGGTCGTCGCCGCGTTATCCAGATAGATCATCGCACGACCTCCCACATGTCAATCACCGTAAAGCCCTCGGTGGGAACACCAGCTGCGGCAAGCTCGGTGCGCAGCAGTTCCTCATCGGCAGGCAACGCCTTCCACGCCAGACCGCAGCCGGCAGCGACCTCCCCGGGCACAGGAATCGTTCGCCCGGGGAGGCCGCGCTCGATGCATAGGGTCTCGCACCCCATGGCGGCCGCCGTGGTGGGAAACGTGATGACAAGCGCCGGACGCTTCTCCCTCATGGCAACTCCAACCAATACGCTACGGGCGCACGACGCGTACGGCCTGCTCCATCTTCTCCACGATCACGTACATGTTGGTAACCTCGCCCACCGCAAGCTGGTCTTTAATGCCAAAGTGGTCCAGGCAGGTACCGCAGGTGAGAATCTCGACGCCCTGCTCGGCCAGGCCCTTCAGGTCATCGAGCACCGGAGAGCCCTCGACGGTGAGCTTGGCGCCGCCGTTGTAGAACAGCATGGTCGCGGGCAGCTCCTCCTGCTGCGTCACGGCAAAGATGAAGGCCTTCATGAGCTTGTGGCCCAGCTCGTCGTCGCCGCGGCCCATGCAGTCGGTGTAGACGGAAATGACGAGCTTGCCCTTGCCGGCGCTGGCATCACAGAAGGCAGCACCGTCCTGCTCGGGGTCCGCAACGGCCACGGCACCGGCGGTCGCCACGGTCACGTGCCACTCGGCGTCAGAAACCTTCTCGACCGAGGCCGTGCAGCCCTTCTCCTGCGCCATCTTGGAGATGTTCTTGACGGCGGTCTCGTTATCGACCGAGGTCACGACAACGCCCTCGCCATCGAGTTGCTTGAGCGCCTTAAGCGTCTTGACGACGGGCAGCGGGCAGGCATCGCCCATGGCATTGACTTCAATCTTGGTAGACATAGCATTTCCTTTCGAAAGAACCATTCTAGAGAACGGTAAACAGTTACATAAACGTGCGGGCTAGCGGACAACGTGGACGGCAGGACCGCCTGGCACCGGCTCGCACACGCGACCGACGACGGCGGCAACGCGCCCCTCGGCATGCAGACGGCGCGCAAGCTCATCCACATCGGCAGCAGGCGCCGCGATAAGCAGGCCGCCCGAGGTCTGCGGATCGTACAGCGCGTCGAGCATGCCCGGCTCCAGGCCATCGTCGACCGCCACGCGCGAGCCAAAGAAGTCCTGGTTGCGGTAGGCGCCGGCAGGGATAATGCCAAGGCGTGCCATGTCGAGCACCTGGTCAAAGAGCGGCACCGCCCCCGACACAAGCTCAATCTGCACGCCCGAGCCCTCGGCCATCTCGCACGCATGTCCGATCAGGCCAAAGCCCGTGATGTCGGTGCAGCCATGAAGCTCGAGGTCCTCGGCCAGACGAATCGGAGCCTCGTTGAGGGTCCGCATCGAGTCAAACATGGCTGCGGCCTCGTCCTGTTCGATGAGCTCGCCCTTAATGGCCGTAGTGATGATGCCCGAGCCGATCGCCTTGGTCAGCAGCAGAACATCACCTACGCGTGCGCCGCTGTTGGCGAGCATACGGTCAAGCGCGACAAAGCCACTCACGGACAGGCCGTACTTGGGCTCGTCGTCGTTGATGGTGTGGCCGCCCGCGATGGCACAGCAGGCCTCGACGCACTTGTCGGCGCCGCCCGCCAGAATCTGGCCGGCAACCTCAACGCCCAGGCAACTGGGTATGCAAAGCAGGTTCATGGCATGGCTCGGCCGTCCGCCCATGGCGTATATGTCCGACAGCGAGTTTGCCGCGGCGATCTGGCCAAACAGGAACGGGTCGTCGACCATCGGTGGGAAGAAGTCGATGGACTGCACGAGGCCCAAGTTATCGCCAACGCGGAAGACACTCGCATCGTCGGAGGTATCGAACCCCACGAGCAGGTTGTCGTTATGCACATTGGGTAAGTCGCCCAGGACCTGGGCGAGGGCTCCAGGAGCCAGCTTAGCGGCTCAACCGCTCGCGGCAGTCATCTGCGTGAGCTTCATGAGATCGTCAGCCATCGATACCTCCTCTCATCGGTCAATCAGTTCCTCCCAGTATACGCATGGCGGCGCCGAGAGCGGGCAATTTATCGCACCGGCCCCCTACGCGAGCGCCTGGGCTCGAATGGCCGCGCCGATGGCACCGGCAAAGCGGGCCTGGGGCGAGGTGGTGACTGGCGAGCCCACCAATGCGCCAAGACGCTCGACGACATAGGCGTTTTCGCACAGACCACCGGTCAGATAGTACGGGGCGCCCGCGGCTTGCGAGGCCATGGTCGCCACACGCGAGACCACGCTGTCGATCACGCCACGCGCAATGTTCTCGCGTGGCTCGCCGCGGCCGATCAGACTAATGACCTCGCTCTCGGCAAACACCGTGCACATGCTGCTGATCTTGGTGGGCTCGCCGGAACGCGCCAGGTCGGCAGCCACGTCATAGCCAGCCGCGGCAAGCTCGCCACGCAGACGCTCGGCCGCATCGACCGACGAGAACCCGGTTGGCTGCACGCAGGTCCACGTCACCGAATCCACCCCATCGACCACAGCGGCCTTAGCCGCCGTAGAAGCCCTCGAGCTCCTCCTTGAGCAGGCGGCACTCCTCGTACCAGCCTTCACGCTCGTAGGCGCGGTCGCGACCCTGCGGAAGATGCAGAATGTGCGTGCGCTTAAGCTCCCCCAGCAGCTCGTACATCTTCTTCTTGCCGTCGCAGGTGGTCTCGCCGATGATCATGTCGCTAAAGTACGTAAACGGGCACTTTTGCGAGTAGGCAAAGCCGTACGTCGGCTTGATGAGCGGACACAGATTTGCCGGCAGCACCTTCTCGGCCTCGGGAATCACCTCGTCGGACGTACCGCACAGAGCCACGCTTGCAGCCCCCGCGGCATCGTCGTACGACAGCGTCGTGTGCCATCGTTTAATAAATAATTATCTAAATTGATAAGAGTTTGTCATCCCTCATTCGGCGAACGGCAAAAACAAAGCCGCCGAGGCTTATATCCCCGACGGCATTACCCGGCGCTATCGACAGACCAAATGGATCCTACTGGCATCAAAATGCATGCGCAGCGTCTCGCCTGCTTGCGGTAGCTCGTCGACAGGCATGCCCACCTTGTTGACCTTCCACTGCAGGCGCGTTGGCGCATCGACGCGCGGTACGTCCAGCAGCACCAGGCGCTCAAAACGCGAATCGCTCACTCGGGCCACGTGCAAATCATAGCTGTTGCGGCCCCGCTCGGCACGGTTGTCAACATGGAAGTAACTTGCGCGAATGCCCAGGTACGCCACATTATCGGGAACCTCGCGACCCACGTTAAAGGTCATGCCCCAATCGAGCGCCTCAACTTCTTCATCGCCGATCTTGCGCGCCCGGCTAGTGTTCTTGCAGCCCGTCAGGCGCAGCGCCGCCAGCGTCTGCGGACGGCGAACCACGTCCTCGACAGAACCGATCTCCTCGACGCGCCCGTTATGCATCACGCAGATGCGCTGGCAGAGGCGGCACGCTTCGTCGATGTCGTGGCTCACGTAGAGCACGGTGCGGTTACAGACGTCGAACAGGTCGAGCATGTTCTGTTCGAGGGCGCTCTTGAGATAGGAATCGAGCGCGCTCATGGGCTCGTCGAGCATAAAGATGCCCGGATGCGCCGCCGCCATGCGGGCGAGCGCCACGCGTTGCTGCTGCCCGCCCGAAAGGCGCGCGGGGTAGCGGTCGGCAAAATCGGCCAGGCCGAAAATGCCCAGATAGCGCTCCGCCAACCTTTTGCGCGCCGCGGCGTCGCCCGCGTCCTTTACACCGGCACATACGTTATCGGCCACCGTCATGTTGGGAAACAGCTGATAGTTTTGGAACAGCAGGGCGCACTTGCGCTCCTGAGGCGACAGGTCGATGCCCGCCACCGAGTCAAAAAAGGTCATGCCGTTGACGACGATCTTGCCCTCGTCGGGCGTCTCCACGCCGGCGATGCAGCGAAGTGTGCAGCTCTTGCCGCAACCCGAGGCGCCCAGCAGCGCCACGCGCTCCTCGCCGGCCTCAAGCTGCATGTCGAGCGTAAACCCGGGATAGTGCTTTTTGATATCCAGAACGAGCGACATGGCCTATCGACCTCCCTTCGAGACGGCGTCATCGCGCATGAGCTCGACCAGTGCCTCGCGATCGATACGCAAGGCATCGCCGCCCGCCGGATCGAGCGAATCGCCCCGTCCGGCGAGATCTTTGGCCTGCTTGCGCTCCGCACGGGAAAGGCCCCGTTCGCGATACTTTTGCGAATGCGCAGTGTACATGTTGATGAACAGGATGACTAGGAAACTAAAAACGATTACGACCACGACCCAAAAGAGGGCCACCGACGTATTGCCGCCCATCCACTCAAAGTAGATGGCGATGGGAATGGTCTGCGTGATGCCGGCATAGTTGCCCGCAAAGAACAGCGTGCAGCCAAACTCACCCATTGCGCGGGCAAAGGCGAGCACCGTGCCGGCGGCGATGGAGGGCCAGCCGAGCGGCATCATGAGCTTGGTAAAGATGCGACGCTCGGACCATCCCAAGGTTCGCGCGGCGTCGAGCATCTGCGTGTCGAGGCTCTCGAAGGCACCGAGTGCCGTACGATAGACGAGCGGGAACGACACCACCACGGCAGATATCACCGCCGCCGGCCACGTAAAGACGATCGAGATGCCGTGCGCGATAAGCCACTGGCCCACCCCGGTCGAGCGGCCAAACAGCATGAGGAGCAGAAAGCCGCAGACCGTGGGCGGCAGCACCATAGGAATCGTAAAAACCGAATCGAGCAGGCCCTTGATGCGACTCGAGGTACCCATAGTCTTCCACGCGGCGAACAGCCCCAGCGCAAAGGAGATCAGCAGGGCAAGGCCGCTCGTTTTTATGGACACCCAAAACGGGCGATAGTCGATGTCGCCAAAGAAGGCTGCGGCGCGCTCCGCCAGCGACGGCGGCACCGTCGTCGACACGTCCGCATACCGCACGAGGGCGGCGTTATCGCTCCACAGGACGCCGTCACCCAAATCTAGCTCGGCATTCGCGGCGTCGGCGGCATTCACTACCGTGTAGTAATCGCCGTTGCCGCCCTTCACCTTAAACTGATAGCGGTAATCGCTCTGCACCAGCGCGTTATCCGAGGTAAAGACCCATTCGAGATTAGAGTCCTCCAGCAACGCACCACCCATGGAGTGCGACTTGTCGAGCCCCACGAGCATCTTCTTGAGCGCCTTTTGGTCATCTGCCTTTGAGATATCGAGCCCCGCGTCTTTGGCGGCATGGGCGTCGAGCCAGACCACGATGCTCTCAGGCGTCGTCACCGTCACGAGGGTCGTCTTCTTGTAGATAGGAAAACGGTAGCCCTCGGGCTGACCCGCAAACGAACGGGCCGTGCCCTTGGCATTGCGCTCAAACGCGTTGAGGCCAAACCCGACGCCATCGATAAGCGCAGAATCTTCGGTCGCCTGGCAGCCATCGGCGGTGGTGAAGAGTGCCTCGGCCCGAGCAACCCCGGGCGGTGCGGTCAGCACGCACAGAACCGCAGCCAGCACGGCGAGCAGGCGAATCGTTTTCCTTGGCACGGGCGACTCCTCAAACACAGGGCAACGGCACGCGGACACGCCGGTTCAATCAAAAGGGCGGGCGATCGCGAGAACGCCCGCCCTCAAGCATATCGTTATGCGGCGATGTTGCGAACTACGCGGAAAGCTCAAAGCCGTACTTAGCCCAAATCTTCTGGGCTTTCTTGTTGGTCAGGCAGAAGTCGATGAACGCCTTGGCCTCGTCGGCGTGCTCGGAGCTATCGGCGACAGCGCCGGGATACACGATGGGCTTGTGCGAGTCCTCGGGGCACACGAAGGTCTCCTCGATGCCGTCGCAGCGGAAGATATCGGAGCTGTAGACAAAACCGGCCACGCAATCGCCCGTAGAGACGTAAGACGCAGAGGTGCCGACCTTGTCGGCCAGAGCCACCTTGTCGGCGAGATCGGGCGCATACTCGCCGTCGTCGCCCTCGGTGCCGGTGTAGAGGCCCACGGAGGCCAGGACCTGGTTGGCGTACTTGCCAGCGGGAACGGTCTTGGCGTCGCCGATGGCGATCTTGCCGTCCAGGTTCGCGACGTCGGCGATGGCCTCGACCCTGGTGTCGGAGCCCTCGGCGCGAATGATCACGAGGTCGTTGACGAACATGTCCTCACGCGTGTCGGCGTCGACGAGCTCGGCGGCCTCGGCGTCATCCATGGTGCCCTTGGAGGCCGTGATGAGTACGTCGACGGCGGCACCGGCGCGCATCTGCTCGACAAGGTCGCCGGAAGCCTTAAACTGCGTGTCGGCAAACGTGGTGCCGGTCTGGTCGGTATAGAGCTTCTGAACCTCGGGCAGGGCCTTCTCGAGCGAGTTGGCAGCAAAGACCTGCAGCTCAACAGCCTTCTTGGACGAAATCTTGGCGGAGCCGGCATCGGAACCAGTCGGCCCAGACGTCTTGCTGCCGGAACAGCCGGCAAGGCCAAGGCCGGCAGCGGCGACAGCGGAAAGTGAAACGAACCCGCGGCGAGAAACCGTATCGAACATGTTCAACCCTTTCGAACGCTACGCCCGGGCACCCCGCCGCAAGCTTTATTCTGTTACTAGATTATACTTTTGCACGAATAGTGTTTGTGATAAATATTTCTCGTCTAATAATTTTCCTTTACCGATAACCACGAGACGGCCCGCACTGTCGCTGCATAAAAAAGGCGGAGCAGCCCGTAAGGTCACTCCGCCGCAGGTAATGCGCTTATTTGGCGTGCCCGCCCCCCGCCGTCATTTGAGCTGCGTGCTCCAGCTGGTCGCTCACAGCCTCCCAGCTTTCGCGGGCCGCTTTCGTTGATCCCGGAAAGTTGATGACAAGCGTATGCCCACGCTGCATGCACACGGCGCGCGAAAGCATAGCGCGGCGCGTCTTGGTCATGGAGTACGCACGGATTGCCTCTGCAATACCCGGTACATCGCGGTCGCAGACGGCACGCGTCGCCTCGGGCGTCACGTCGCGCATCGAAAGGCCCGTGCCGCCGCAGGTGAGCACGACATTGGCGTGGCACTCATCGGCCGCTTCCACAATGGCATCACCGATCTCGCTGACGTCGTCGCGCACGACCACATGTGAGGCGACCGTCCAGCCCTGCGCCGCGATGAGTTCCTCGAGCACAGCACCCGCCTCGTCCTGGGCAAGATCGCGCGTATCCGAGCACGTCACAATCGATATCTTCAGCTCCATAGCATTCCTCCTATAGCACCGCGCCCTCAGGCAAGTCGACACGCACGACATCCACGACGTCGCCCGCCCTGAGGTCACACGGGCCTTCATCAATACGCAGCAGGCAGTTGGCCCGCTGCATCGTGCCGAGCAGCGCCGAATTCTGCGTCTTGGCCTCGGTCACCAACAGCTCACCGGTCTCGGGGTCGCGCAAAACCGTGGCACGATCGAAGAAGCGGCGATGCTGTCGCTTCTTCACGCCGTGTGTGAGCTTCGCCTGCTGCACGGGACGCAGGCCCTCGGCAAAGCCGCGCATCTTGCGGATCGCCGGGCGGGCGAGCATCTCAAAGCCCACATACGCCGCCGCGGGATTGCCCGAAAGTCCCAAATATGGCTTGCCCCCCAGCAGGCCAAACGTGATGGCCTTGCCGGGACGCATCGAGATGCGGTCGAACAGTACCTCGCCCTCGCGCCGAACGAGCGCCGTCACATAGTCGTAATCACCCGCAGAGGCGCCACCACTCGTAATGACAAGATCGCACTCCTGCGCGGCGCGATGCACCAACTCGGCAATCGCCTGCTCATCATCGGGCGCAATGCCGTAGAACACGGGCTCGGCTCCTGCATCGAGCGCCTCGGCCATCAACGCCGACGAGTTGGAGTCGCGAATCTGCCCGCGCGCCGGCACGTTACTTGGTGCGACCAGTTCCGTCCCCAGCGAGATAATGCCCACGCGCGGCGCGGCATGTACCTTCACGCTCGCATACCCGGCGCTCGCCAGCAAGCCGGCGCCCGCCGGAGCCACAACCTCCCCAGCGTACATCACGACGTCGCCAGTATGCGCTTCCTCAGCAGCCGATCGAACGTTCTCCCCCACCTTGGCAGGCGCCGAGAATCTCACACGCGAACCCTCGTTGCCGTCACCGTCGAGCACATCGACGATCTCGTACTTCACCACGGCATCGGCACCTTCGGGTACCGGCGCGCCCGTCATGATACGAACCGTGTCGCCCGCGCCGATTGCGCCCTCAAAGACATGGCCCGCCGCCTCGTGCCCCACGACAGAAAGCGTCACGGGCGCATCGGTGGACGCTTTGGCGAGGTCGACGGCGCGCACGGCATATCCGTCCATAGCGCTGTTGGCAAACGGTGAAATGTCGATATCGGCCACCGCGTCCTCGGCCAAGGGAAGGCCGGCGGCCTGCCACACGGGAATCTCGACGAGATCGGTCGGAGCAACGTGCGACAGAACAATCGACTGCGCGTCCTCCAGCGGAATGAGTTTCTCTGCCATATGCACCTCTTAATGCCACAGCGCACAACGGGGGCGCCAATTCTTTATGCTTGTCTCAGTATAATCCCCTGCCGCACGGCGGCGAAACGACCCACGTTCTCGAATACATCTGTCGGCCGCAAGCCGCGAAACAGAACCGAAACCAACCTGCCGGTTTGTCACGTTTGGCACGTTCTATAATGCTCGTGTTGCAACCTAAAAGAGGACCGTATGGCTTTTACCGACAAACCCGAAAGCGCAAACGAGGCGCAGGATCATTCTCAGTCGCTCGACGACGGCGGCTTTTTCTCCCTGAACGACGTCATCATGGCAGGCAGGCAACAGCTCACCCGCTCCGAGCATCTCTTGGCTGCCGACACGCGCCGCAATGCCCACAACCTACTCGCGAGCGCTAAGTTGCTCGTGCTCGTCGTCATCGTCTCGCTCGCCATGGGCGTTGCCGCTTGGGCTTTTTTGGCCTCGTTGAATATCGCGACCGACTATCGCGAGCACCATACGTGGATTTACGCGCTGCTTCCCGTTGTGGGCGTTGCCACCGCATGGGCGTACAAAAACCACGGTCTTGCCGCCAAACGCGGTAACAACCTGGTCATCGACTCCGCTCTGGGCACACGCCTCATCCATAAGCGCATGGCCGTCCTCACCTTCGTCTGCTCCACGCTCACGCACCTAACGGGCGGATCGGCCGGTCGCGAGGGAGCCGCGGTGCAGATTGGCGGCACCATCGCCAGCAACATCTCAAGCCTCGCCCACCTCAAAAAGCATGACCACCACGACCTCATGCTCGCAGGCATCTCGTCGGCCTTTGGCGCCGTATTCGGTTCGCCCCTTGCCGGAGCTTTCTTTGGCATGGAGATGTGCTTTATCGGCAAGATCGACTACACCGCAGGCATCTACTGCCTGGTCGCCTCGTTTACCGGCTACTTTACATCACTCGCCCTGGGTACCGAGTACGAAGCGAATGCCATCGCCAGCGTTCCCGCCATGACGCCCAAAACGGTCGTTATCGTTGTTATCAGCGCCATTATCTTCGGTCTGACGGCACGCCTCTTTGCCTGGTCGGTTCGAACCGTCAAGAGCCTGTACGGTCGCTTTATCACCAATTACCTCGTTCGCGCCCTTATAGGCGCACTCGTGGTTTTGGCTGTCTATGCCCTCCTCGACGCCTGGGACTACGCCGGCCTTTCCACGTGGCTTTCGGGCGCCGGGTTTGCCGGCAACACCACCCTCGCCGACGCCGCCATCAAGCTCGTCGTAACGGCACTCACCCTGGGTGCCGGTTTCCAAGGCGGCGAGGTCACGCCCCTGTTTGGCATCGGTGCGGCACTCGGTGGCTGGATCGGTTGCCTTACCGGGCTCGACCCCAGTTTTCTGGCGGCTCTCGGCATGCTCGGCGTGTTCTGTGCCGGCCTTAACGTGCCCATCACCACCTGCATGATGGCCATCGACCTGTTCCACGGCACGGCCGCCGGGTTCTTTGTCATCGTGGCCTTTATCAGCTATCTCGCCGGCGGACACCGCGGCGTGTACCCTGCCCAGCGCATCATCTCACCCAAACGCCGTTCGCTTATAGTGGATGAGGGCGGTACGGTAGCGGATGCTATCGAGCGCCACAACGACCTGATAGAGTAGACGTAAGTATTCGCCGTGCAGCCACAATCGGGGGGCAATTCGACCCGAGCGCGACCGCACCGTCACGCCATACGCCGGGAGTCGCCCATGCACGCAACTGAATTTGGTCGAACGCTCATCATCGCCAACCCAGCCGCCCAATCGGGTGCGGCGCGCGAAGTTGCCGAGCGCCTGCAACGCTTTTTGGACATGACTGCACGCGCATCCCAGTTTGACCTGGTATTGACCGAGCGTATGGGGCACGCCGAGGAGCTGGCCGCACAGGCTCAGGGCTATCGCACCGTTATCGCCCTTGGCGGCGACGGCGTGATCCACGAGGTCCTCAACGGGCTTATGGCACAAAAGGAGGACGCCCGCCCCGCTCTTGCCATCCTACCCGTGGGTTCCGGCAACGATTTTGCCCAAACGCTCGGTATAGAAGATTTCTCCGGCAAGGATTTTGGCGCGCTGCTCACCTGCGAGCTGCAGCGTCAGGACATCGGTCGCATTCGCTCATGGAACCCTGCAAGCGGTAGCGGCGAGGCTTCCGTTGAGTACTACGACCAGACGCTCTCCGTCGGTATTGACGCCGCCATCGGCCTGGGCACCACCGAGCTGCGCAAAAAGACGGGCCTCACCGGCGCTCCGCTCTACACCCTCTCGGGACTTGAACAGTTTGGCCTGCGCTATCGCAACTACCCCATGACAGTCAGCTTTGATGGCGCGCCCGCCGAGCGCGTGAGGGCGATCATCATGGCGATTCAGCTGGGCCCCACCTATGGCTCGGGCTATCGCATCTGTCCCGACGCCGACCCGTGCGACGGCATGCTCGACGTTTGCTACGCCTGCGGCCCCGTTCCGCGCGCGGTCGCGCTTCCCATGTTCCTTTCGGCCAAGGACGGCCACCATACCAAGTTGCCGCCGGTTTGCATGCGTCGCTGCCGCCATGCCGAGCTTACCTTTGAGGAGCCCGACTACCCCATCCAGGCCGACGGCGAACCTGTTATCGCCTCGCGCATCGAAGTCGACATCCTACCCGGCGCCCTCCAAGTCTGGCGTCCAACCCGCTAACCACCCCTAAGTTGCGGTGAAATAGGGACTGTTTATGCAGGTAAAGCCGCAAAACAGCCCCTATTTCGCCGCAACTTATCGAGAAGATCACTCCTCCCCGCCCGGCTTGCGGCGGTTGGCCTTTTTAATGGCGTTGAAGTGCTTGTCATTAAGTCTGCGCTGGCGAGAGCGCTGAGGCACCTTGGTCTTTACGCGTCGACGCGGTGGACGCCCGCGACGCTCAAGCTCGGCGCGTAGCTTACGCAAACAGCAGCTACGATTTTGGAACTGACTGCGACTCTCGCGCGCCGTCACGGTAATCCCCGTAGGGATATGTTTCATGCGCACCGCCGAGTCCGTCGTGTTCACGCCTTGCCCGCCCGGGCCCGTCGCGCGAAACACCTGCACCTCGCAATCGCGCGCCAGCTCCTCGACCGACATCTCGGCATAGCGCGCATACTCACGCCATCCCATCTTGTTCTCATCCATATCAACACCTCCCCTCATACAAAAAATGTGACAAAGGGACACCCCCTTTGTCACATCGCATACCAATCGCTTGTGTTGCGCGCTTAGGCGAAGGTGATCTCGCCGTTCTCACAGTCCATATCGGCGATACGGGCCAGGCTCTCAACACGGAAGCCGCGCTCGCGGAGCTTATCGCCACCGCCTTGGAAGCCCTTCTCCACCGCAATGCCAATGCCGGACACCTCGGCACCCGCAGCCTCGCAGATCTTGATAAGACCCTCGAGCGCGCATCCGTTGGCCAGGAAGTCGTCGATAATCAGGACCTTGTCGCCCTCGGACAGGAAGCGCTTGCCAACGATGACCGGGTACTCCTTCTGCTTGGTAAAGGAGTAGATGGTCGTGGCATACTGCTCGCCGTCGAGGTTGATGGACTGCGCCTTCTTGGCAAAGACCACCGGCACGCCGCCAAAATGCTGGGCTGCGATGCAGGCCATGCCAATGCCCGAAGCCTCGATCGTAAGGATCTTGTTAATCTCGACATCCTCGAACAGACGGGCCCACTCGGCGCCCATGTGGTCAAACAGCTCAACGTCGCACTGGTGGTTGAGGAAAGCATCAACCTTAAGGACATTACCGGCCTTTACGATGCCGTCATGGCGAATACGGTCCTCAAGCTCCTGCATGGCGCAACCCCTTCTCGCGGCAACGATACCGCGCGATTAATAAACGTTGCTCGATAGTCTACCACGGACCGACCCCCGCCCGCCCCACAAGCCGCATCGCACCACAAAGCCGCATCGCCGCACAAGCCGCAAGCAGATACACCGAGCTTACCAGCTGAATGCGATCGAGGCCCACGCCCAGCTCCTTTTGCATCACGGGCAGCGCCACGGTCACGACGGTCGAATCCAGACACACCATAAACGTCATGATGAGCACCGTAAACAGAATCGCCCATTTGTTCTTGCCATGGGTGTCCCCCTCAAGAGCGATGTGTTCGCGGCGCAGCTGCTCTGCGGTTTTCTCCATATCCATCCTTTCGAGTGGCGCAACACAAAAAACGGGGCCCCAATCGCCTGCAAACAGTCGCGATTGGGGCCCCGCCTACGGTATCGGAGCTAAAGGTCGCCGAAGCTTTCTGCCGGCATCGGCGCCTTGCACGAACGCTAGCCTAGCACTGCTCAAGCGCCTGCTCAAGGTCGGCAATCATATCGGCCGTATCCTCGAGACCGCACGACAGGCGCACCATGTCGGCGGAGATACCACAGGCGATAAGCTCCTCATCGTTCATCTGGCGGTGCGTGGCGTTAGCGGGATGCAGGCAGCAAGTGCGGGCGTCGGCCACATGCGTGGCGATCTGAGCGAGCTTGAGGCTCTTCATAAAGGTCTCGGCCGCCGCGCGACCACCGTTAAAGCCAAAGCTCACAACGCCGCAGGTGCCGTTGGGCATGTACTTCTGAGCCAGGTCATAGTACTTGTCGCCCTCCAGACCCGGATAGCTCACGAAGCGCACCTTGGGATGGCTCTGCAGGAACTTGGCAACAGCCAGGCCGTTCTCGCAATGACGCGGCATGCGCACATGCAGGCTCTCGAGCGAGCTGTTCAGGAAAAACGCCGCCTGCGGGTTCTGCATGGGGCCGAGGTCGCGCATGAGCTGAGCGGTTGCCTTGGTAATGAAGGCGCCCTCGCGACCGAACTTCTCGGCATAGGTCACGCCGTGGTAGCTCTCATCGGGCGTGGTGAGACCCGGGAACTTGTCCGCATGGGCCATCCAATCAAACTGGCCGTGGTCGACGATCACGCCGCCCAGGCAGGCCCCATGTCCATCCATGTACTTGGTAGTGGAGTGCGTAACGATATCGGCGCCCCACTCAAAGGGACGGCACATCACGGGCGTCGGGAAGGTGTTGTCGACCATCAGCGGCACGCCGTGGTCATGCGCGGCCTTGGCAAAGCGCTCAATATCGAGCACGGCAAGGGCGGGGTTGGCGATCGTCTCGCCAAAGACGAGCTTGGTATTGGGCTCAAAGGCTGCCTCGAGCTCCTCATCGGTGCAATCGGGGGCAACGAACGTACAGGTAACGCCCATACGACCCATGGTATGGGCAAGCAGGTTGTAGGTACCGCCGTAGATGGCCGAGCTTGCGACCACATGATCGCCGGCGCCGGCCACGTTAAAGATCGCGAGGAAGTTCGCAGCCATGCCCGAGCTCGTGAGCATCGCAGCGGTGCCGCCCTCCATCTCGCAGATCTTGGCGGCAACCAGATCGCACGTAGGGTTCTGCAGACGGCTGTAGAAATAGCCAGACTCCTCCAGGTCAAACAGCTTGCCCATGTGCTCGGACGTGTCATACTTCCACGTGGTGGACTGGTAGATGGGCACCTGGCGCGGCTCCGCATCTCCCGGGTGATAGCCGCCCTGAACACATGTCGTACCGATGGTCTGCTCGCTCATATCTAGCTCCCTTGCCTGGGTTACATTTTTATCCGGTTCACGATACCGCTACCCCGCACCCCTCTCAACCCATCCCCAAGGTAGGTTATGAGACAAATCAACAGGGGGCATTTATCGCAGATCTTGGCAATTATTCGATAGATAAAAATGAGGCATACATGAGGCTTTCGATGAACAAAAGCGTCGGCAAGGGTACCATAGGCGAGTACACCGTTACCGAGGAGACAACGATGAAGCAAATCGATACTGCCCAGCTCGACATCACCGCCTGTCAGGCTCAGGCTGCCGAATACCACGCCCGTGGCTTTAACTGCGCACAGGCCGTCGCCTGCACGCTCGCACCCGCCGTCGGGCTCGACCCCCAGACCGCCTTTATCCTCACCGAGGGCTTTGGCGCCGGCATGGGCGGCATGACCGAGACCTGCGGCGCTATCTCGGGCGCCGTGGCCATCATGGGCGCTGTAATGAGCGACGGCATGGATAACCCCAAGACCAAGGGCCAGACTTACAAGCTGTCGCGCGAAATCGCCAAGCGTTTTAAAACGAAAAACACGACGACCGTCTGCGGCACGCTCAAGGGCATCGGATCGGACAATGGTCCGCTCCGCAGCTGCCCCGGCTGCATCGACGACGCCATCGAGATCGCCTGCGATGTGCTAAAGCAGCTCGCCGAGTAAACGGCGGCAACAGAAAACGACGGCTGGCGTGCTTGGGATTCATCCAAAAGCACGCCGGCCGTCGCCGTTAGAACTCGGCAAATTTGGGAGCGCCAACCTCAATCTCCTCGCGCCCCGCCATAAGCTCGCGCATCTTAGCGCAAAACGGCTCCTGCTCCCCCGCCTTAAACACCAAATGAATCGTCACGGCATCCGCGTAATCGGTATCCGAAACCTTGGCACCCGAATCCTGCGCCAAACGAAGCACCTGCTCATACTGCGGATAGGCCACGTGCACGTCAACAGGCACGATGCTCGTCATCTCAACGACCTGCCCTGCCTCCTGAGCAGCTGCCACCGCCGCCTGCGTCGCCGCGGTATAGGCGCGCACCAAGCCACCGGGCCCCAACAGCGTGCCGCCAAAATAGCGCGTCACCACGCAGCAAACATTTTTGAGCCCAGCGCCGCGCAACACCTCGAGCGTCGGCATGCCGCTCGTGCGGCTCGGCTCACCGTCATCACTCTGACGCTCGCGTCCATCGACCAAAATCCATGCGGGAACATTGTGTCGAGCGTCGTAATGACGCTTGCGAACCATCTCGATGAAGGCATTCGCCTCATCCTCGGATTCAATATGGACCAGCTGGGCAATAAACCGGCTCTTGCGATCCACAAACTCGCCAGAAGCCTCAATATTCGATCGCAGAGTAAAGTAGCTGTCCAACAAAGCCCCTCAACAAAACTAAGCGCGGCAACAAACAGCCTCAATAATACGGCAAAGACAGCACCGTTGTCCTCGCCAATAAGAGCGAAAATGCCAATGATGCCGTCACCAACAGCGAGAACCCGTCAGCGCGAGCAAGGTGCCTTGAAAGACGAGATTGCAACAGAAATGAAGCTGCCGCTGACCAGGCAAAAACAGCGAGATGCCAAGAACGGAACCGCCGATGATTCCGTCAACGAAAGCGAGAACCCGTCAGCGCGAGCAAGGTGCCTTGAAAGACGAGGGCATTGACCTTATGGTCATGCCCGAAGGCTTGAAAGGCAGATTGTCGCGCTGACGGGTTCGCAGCGTCAACAAAGTGCCGAGTGGGCCGATAAGCCGGGTTCTGTCGTGAACGGTCATTTATCTTGTCTGCACGTTACCGTGCAGCTCCACGCACGCTACCCGAACGCGGACCGGGCCGGCCCATAGCGTTCCTATTCGCGCTTGCTCCGGATGGGGCTTGCCAAGCCGCCGTGTTGCCACGACGCTGGTGGTCTCTTACACCACCGTTTCAGCTTTTCCCTTTACGCCTTGCGGCGCAGGTGGGAGTCTTCTTTTCTGCGGCGCTTTCCGTCGGATCACTCCGCCCGGCCGTTAGCCGGCATCCCGCCCTCTGGAGCCCGGACTTTCCTCACGCGTGCCGCAAGCAGCACATCGCGCGACCGTCTGGCCCACTCAGCAGTGCAAGAGTGTAACACACCGTTGCCGCAGGCAAAGACACAACACAAGCGTTCGACACGATATACCAAGAACCATGCCATGCGGTACAATAGGGTCGTCGATGGGCAACGTCGCCAGTCGAGACGCGACCGCGCTCCGCACCCCTCCGTCTACTCGGTGCGTTCCCGCCTCCTCCCCGAGGCGGGATGTCGGCATTTTCATGCACCGACAACCCAATAGCCTGTGAACAGTCCGGACAGCGTTGCGCACGAGTAGCATTGCGCACCTCACCGGCAAACGCAAAAAGGGACCCGTCCATTGCGGACGGATCCCTTAAAGCAAGTGATCGTCAAACCGATTTACTCGGCGTCGGTCTCCTCGTCCTTCTTCTCGGAAGGCAGCGGGGTAACCTCGATCTCGACGCCCAGAGTCTCAGCAGCGGACTTCATAGACAGGGAGATACGACGACGGTCGAGGTCGATCTCCATGACCTTGACCTGAACCTTGTCGCCAACGTGGGTGACCTGAGAAGGCTGGTCGACGTGCTTGTTGGCCATCTCGGAGATATGCACCAGGCCCTCGATGCCCTCGCCCAGATCGACGAAAGCACCAAACGGGACAAGCTTGGTCACAGTGCCCTCGACGATAGCGCCGACGGGGTACTTCTTGACCAGTGCGCGCCACGGATCCTCGGTGGTCTGCTTGAGACCCAGGGAGATGCGCTCGCGGTTGAGATCGACATCGAGAACCTCGACCTCGACCTCCTGGCCGACCTTGACAACCTCGGAAGGATGGTTGACGTGGTTCCAGGAGAGCTCGGAGATGTGGATGAGACCGTCGATACCGCCGAGGTCGACGAAGGCGCCGAAGTCGACGATGGAGGAAACGGTGCCCTGGAGACGCATGCCAGACTTGAGCTTGGACAGGATCTCGGAACGCTCGGCCTTACGGGACTCCTCAAGCACGACGCGACGGGAGAGAACGACGTTGTTGCGGTTGCGGTCCATCTCGATGACGCGGGCCTCGATGCGGGTGCCCATGTAGGAGGTGAGGTCCTTGACGCGACGGAGGTCGACGAGGGAAGCGGGCAGGAAGCCACGCAGGCCGATGTCGAGGATCAGGCCGCCCTTGACAACCTCGATAACCTCGCCCTCGACGTTCTCGCCGGAGTTGAACTTCTCCTCGATGCGGTTCCAAGCACGCTCGTACTCGGCACGCTTCTTGGAAAGGACCAGACGACCGTCCTTGTCCTCCTTCTGGAGAACCAGGGCCTCGATGGAATCACCGAGTGCAACGATGTCTGCAGGGTTAGCGTCCTTGCGGATGGACAGCTCGCGGACCGGGATAACGCCCTCGGACTTGAATCCGATGTCAACGAGCACCTCGTCATGCTCGATCTTAACGACAGTACCGTTAACGAGATCGCCCTCATCAAAGTCGGTAATCGTACCGTCGATGAGGTTGTTCATCTCCTCCTCGTTGACATCGTCAAGAGAGAAAATGGACGAGTTCTGAATCTCACTCAAAGGTGGACCCCTTTCGAACTACGGGGCCCCGATTGCTAGGACCTACAGAAGGGTGCGACAAGCACACAACGTTTAGGAACACTCGGGAGCCGACAGATACTAATGTGACGCTTATGCAATCACGTTCGTATAGGTTACGTGGAAATCACTTCGATTTCAAGCGTGAACTGCGATTTTTTACTCGTATGGAGACTTTTTCGCAATCTTGTGAACGACCGTCTCCATAAGTTGACGATGAGCAGCTAGGCACACTGCTTTGGGGTAAAGTATCCCAGACATACGATTCTGGAACGATTTTTCGAGAAAGGTGCCCGCGTGCTCAAAGCAGTCGTTTTCGATATGGACGAGACGCTTCTTAGCATCAACCTCAACGCGTTCATCCTTCGCTATTTTAAGGATGTCTCGTCGATGCTCGCGGATATCGGACGATGCAGCCGCGGGGGCACGATGGCGCGCCTCGGCACCATCCTGGTCGACCTCAACGCCAATCGCCGCAGCAGCACGGACAATCGCACCAATCTTGAGTTTTACCAGACCGAGGTCGAGCGCCGGTGCGGCATTTGCCTCTCGGACCCACTTATCTACGAGGCGTTTACCTACTACGATCACGAAGTTCTGCCGTACAAGAACGATGACATGATCAACGCAAAAGCCATGCCGGGTGCGCACGCCGCGCTTCAAGCCGTACAGGACGCGGGGCTGCGCTGCGCGCTCTTCACCAACCCCAGCTTTCCCCAAGGGGCCATCGAGTGCCGCATGGGCTGGGGCGAGCTGACAGACGCGCCCTTCGAGCTCGTAACGCACATGGGCAACGCCACGCGCTGCAAGCCCGATGCCACATATTATCTAGAGCAGCTGCAGGTCATGGGGCTCGAGCCGCACGAGGTCCTTATGGTGGGCAACGATCCCAAGCGCGATTTCCCCAGCCCCGCCTGCGGCATTCAAACCGCCTATGTGGGCCAAGGAAAGCCCGGCCGAGCCACCTGGCGTGGAACCATGGAAGACTTCGCCCGCGACTTTAACGCCGTAGTAGAAGCCTTCTACGAGCACCAAATAGCCGACGAACTAAGCTAGTCCCCAAATCAGGAATGGGGCGCACGTTTGCCCCACGCTTCGTTACGTGGGCAACGGCTTGAGGGCAAGAAGCGATGCCCCAGTGTCCTAGGCCGTGATCATTTTGACGCGTTCGCCGATTTTGGCGTCGCGCCTGTCGGAAATAACAGTAAAGCCCTCCAGGTCGCACACCTTTACATTTGAAAACACGTGGAACTTGGAGCTATCGGCGAGTACGTAACTCGCCTGGGAATTCTGCATCACGATACGTTTTTTGATAGCCTCGGGATAACCTGGCGTCATGATACCGCGGTCCTCGTCCACCGCGTTGACACCTATAAACGCCCGGTCAAAGTACAGCTCGCGCAGCGCGCTCTCAACCATAGGACCGGTGAGCGAGCAGGTAACGGGGTTGAAGTCGCCGCCAATTACCACCACCTTAGCAGCAAGCTCGCCCGTAAACCGACATGCATAGCCGTTGGTGGTGTAGATAGTCACCGGCTTGTCGACGAGCAGGCTCAGGAGCGCCGTCGCGGTGGTACCGGAGTCGACAGCGAGATGAGACCGTCACGCCCGAAGACCCCGCTTTCGCCGCCGAGGAGCGCGCGGCGCACGTGGCCCATGAGGAGCGGCTCGAGCATATCGAGGGGCTCCTTCCCAAGAAGGGAAACGGCCCTGCGGGACGACACGGCGAAAACCATCGTTGATTCCGGCAAGAGACGCCGTTTCTCTGGTAGCTTCATCTTCAACCAAGACCGACAATGCCGGCCAGGCACTCAACCCAAAAGGAGACAGCATGCCCAACGAGCTCAGCTATGAGGTCAGCCTCGAGCGCAGCAACCAGATCCGCGCCGACCTGCCGCAGCACCCCGAGAAGTTCACCATGCTCACCGGCGACCGCCCCACCGGCCGTCTGCACCTGGGCCACTACTTCGGTACCCTCAAGGGCCGTGTTGAGCTGCAGAACATGGGCGCCAAGACCAACGTGCTCATCGCCGACTACCAGGTCATCACCGACCGCGACACCACCGAGCACATCCAGGACAACGTGTACAACATGGTCATGGACTACCTTGCCTGCGGCATCGACCCCGACAAGACCATGATCTACGCGCACTCCGCCGTGCCCGCGGCAAACCAGCTCATGCTGCCGTTCTTGTCGCTCGTCTCCGAGGCCCTGCTGCAGCGCAACCCCACCGTCAAGGCCGAGATGGAGGCCAGCGGCCATGAGCTCACCGGCCTTTTGCTCACCTACCCCGTGCACCAGGCGTGCGACATCTTGTTCTGCAAGGGCAACGTGGTGCCGGTCGGGCGCGACCAGCTGCCGCACATCGAGCTCACCCGTACCATCGCCCGCCGCTTTAACAACCGCTACGGCAAGGTGTTCCCCGAGGTCGACGCGCTGCTGTCCGACACGCCGCTGCTGCCCGGCCTTGACGGGCGCAAGATGAGCAAGTCCTACGGCAACGCCATCAACATCTCCATGACCGCCGAGGAGACGGCCAAGCGCATCAAGAAGAGCCAGACCGACGGCGAGCGCATGATCACGTTCGACCCCGAAGCCCGTCCCGGTGTGTCCGGCCTGCTCTCCACCGCCGCCATCTGCACCGGCCGCTCCGAGGTCGAGATCGCCGAGGAGATCGGCATGGGCGGCGCAGGCGCGCTCAAGAAGTACGTCACCGAGAGCGTGAACGAGCACTTCGCCCCCATCCGCGCGCGCCGCGAGGAGCTCGTGCAGGATATGGACTACGTCAAGGACGTCCTGCACGAGGGCAACCGCCGCGCTAACGAGGTCGCCGAGGCCACGCTCGCCGAGGTACGCGAAGCCATGGGAATGGTGTACTAAGCCATCCGGCTCGCGGAAACGCGCCGCGACACGCGAATGGGCCATCTTCACGTGTCCACGCCTTCGACATAGCCAAGGTCTTACGAGGTGGGCGATAATAAGCCCGCCTCGTTTTTTACGTTGTATGGGGGATTGCATGTACCGACTTGTTGCCAGCGATATGGATGAGACGTTTCTCGATGCCGACCACGCCATCCCGGCGTCCAATCTCCGAGCACTCAAACGCATGAGGGAGCTCGGTGTGCTGTTCGTCCCTTCGAGCGGGCGATGGTATTCCTCTATCATGGACAACTTCTCGGGGGAGGCCCGCGAGCTGATCGAAGACGGCTATGTGCTCTCCTATAACGGCGGCTTCATCAACCGCGTGGGAGACCCCACCCCGCTCACCACCTGCGGCCTTTCCAACGAATGCGCGAACGCGATCTATGCAAAGGGGCTCGAACTCGGACTCTGCATGCACGTCAACGTCGCCGACGGCCACGTGTTCGTGAATGACGCACCCACACGGGAGCGCGACTATCTGGAATCGATCACCGGGGTCACTCATTTTCGCGGATCTGACCATCCCGACCTCTCATTCCTTGAAGGCCGTGGCATCGTGAAGATCCTGTACGTCGACTGGGACTTCGATGAGCTGCAGGAATTGGGCCGCAAGCTCGCGCCGATGGCCGAGCGACTCGGCGTTGACATCACCTTCTCCTCCAAGCGCTACCTCGAACTCATGCCCGCAGGCGTTGACAAAGGGACGGGGCTCACGCGCCTTGCCGATATGCTGGGAATTCCGATGTCCGAGGTCATCGCCGTTGGTGATTCCGCAAACGACCTCTCCATGATCAAGGCGGCGGGACTGGGCGTCGGCGTGGCGAATGTCACCGACGACGTGCGGCCGTATTGCGATGTCGTCCTTGAAACGGCTGGGACTGAGGGTGCGTTCTCCGAACTCATCGAGCGATTCCTTGAACCCCAACGACCACATGTCACTGTGTCTTTCTATTTGTAACCCTTGATTAACTTATGGAGAGGCTGTGTGCTCGTCGGTCTACGACTTGGGTCTCAGAGAATTAGCTATAGTTAACTTAATGAAGGCACAGGCGAATTAAAGACCTTCGACACGAACGTTGCGCCTTCCCTCCCCTCGCGCAACACCTCTTTGGAAAGGCGCCCCGCGCATGTGGGGCGCCTTTCTTGACTACAATGGCGATATCGATTGAAAGTGAGGGCGGCATGGCAGACCGGGACACCGACGGATTCTTCAACCGCGTATACGACATGGTACGCCAGGTGCCCTGCGGCATGGTTGCCACATATGGTCAGATCGCCAAGCTCGTTGGTGAGCCCCGTCGAGCCCGATACGTGGGATACGCCCTGCACGTCAATCCGGAACCCAGCACCATCCCCTGTCATCGCATCGTATTCGCCGACGGACGCCTCGCGGAGGGGTTCGCCTTCGGTGGGCCCGAGGCGCAGCGCACACTGCTCGAGGACGAAGGCGTTGCCTTCCTCGCCAACGGACATGTCGACCTGCAGGCCTCTCGCTGGCCAGCGGGCCTGGTATGACAAGGGGCGCCGACAGCGCCCCTTCCCGTTTTGGATCCTTGGCAGGCAACCCAATCAAACGGTCGCCTCGAGTGCGTCCCCCGCGCGGTCGAGTGTGCTTCTGACCTTGGCACCCTGTTTGAACCACGTGCGCAGGTCCTCGAGCGTGCTGCCCGCTTGCATACACCTTGATTTTGCGACCACCCCTCGTGGTCACCGTGCAGCGGTCGCCGCTCTCGCTGTTCTCGTGCGCCGTGATCTTCTTGAGGTAATCGCGGCGAAACGCCACGACGCGGGCGTTGCTGATCTCGATGAACCAATCGTCATCGACAAGCGAAGTACCCGTGGCACCTCGGCTTGCCATCTCCTCGGAGAAGGAGAAACCGAGCGCGCGCTCCTGCCTGCCGATCTCGAGGATGCCGCGGGCCGGCATGCCGAGCATGAGCAGGGGCAGGAACCCCCCTATGAACAGGAACAGGAACGGGATGAGCACGAGCAGGCGCGCACCCTCGTCGGTGAAGACCGCCATGAAGGCGAGGACGAGCGAGAAGACGAGGGCCATGCCGTTGAAAACAATCGTCAACGGCTTGATGGCAGACCAACACAGGCCCGCCTTGGTCATGGGACCGTCGACGGCGTCCGAGACTTCGATGCCCTCTTCCTCCAGACGGGCGAGGAGGTTGAGCGAGCACACCCCCTCGAGGCTTATCGAGCAGAACTTCCGGTCGCCCTCGAACAGGTCGATCCTCATCATCTGCGCGTGAAGCGTTGCACGGGTGATGTTGCCAAACGTCGTCTCCTTGCGGATGCCGAAGGCGTTACGCGAGAGAATGCGCCCACCGTCCACGTCGATACGCGGGATGCTCAGCAAGGCCCAGATAGCCATACCCGCGAGCGCCATGGCATGACCGAACCACACAAGTTCGTGGTCCCACTCGCCCAGCGAGACGCCCTGCCAGACGTAGACACCCAGCATGAGCAGTTCGAACGCGACGGCGCAGCAGGCGATGATCGTGCGGATGGCTGCGGGCATGCGCACCGTGAAGCAATCGAGGCTGTCCGTTGCCTCGCTGCGCTCGCTCGCGCCGCGGCGGGCGACCCATGCAGTGAGCGGGCCGACGATGAACACGGTCATACCGACGCGCAGAATGGATTCGAGCAGATTACTCATAGGGGCCACCGCCTCGAGCTCTGGAGATTAACTGCAGGAAACGCTGCCAGAACGATGGGATGCGCACAACGTAAGGAGCCGCGTATCGGCAAGCGGCGGCATCGCAATCGCCCGGCGAACAGATGATGATCGGCGCCGGGCCAGACGAATTAAACAAAAGGGTGGTCGACGGCGCCCTCGCAGGCGCACCGTCGACCACCCTTCACGTCGCAGCGACCCTACGAGCCGTCCGAAACGAAACGCACTCCGCCAGAGCGCTACCCAATCTTGCGGATGCTCGGGATCGCCCAGGTGATGCCTGCTAGGATCACCATTGCAGCACCGATGAGCACGAAGCACGCGCTTACGCCGATGGCGTCCGCGAACAAGGTCGATGCGACGAGCCCCACGGGCATAGCCCAGCTGCAGACCGCTCCGTACAGACCGAAGACGCGGCCCATGCACTCGGGATCGACGCGCTCCTGCATGAGCGCCATCTGCGGCGCGCTGTACAGCGGACTCGAGACCCCCATCGCGAACGTAAGCCCCAGAAACACAACGAGCGCGGAAGGGGGCACGAGGCCGCCCGCGAGCGCGGCGGCTCCGATGAGGCCGATGGCCAGCGTGCACGAAAGAGCGCGGTTCTTAAGGCCACCCGTCGCCCCGATCCAGCCGCTCGCCGCGATCATGCCGACCGAGAACGCGATCTCCGCGATAGCCGACTGCGTAGTGGTGCCCCCAAAATGGTCGAACACCATGAGCGGGAACAGCGCGGATATGGGCGAGAACAGGACCGAGAAGGCGAAGCCGATCCAGAGCATGGCGAACAGACCGTGATGGCGTTTGAGCTCGCGGTACCCGTTGGCCGTCTCCAATAGGAAGGCCCGCACCGCGCGGTGCGACGCCTCGGCGTTCTCCTCGGGCGTATGGCGCTCGGGCGCCGGCGTCTTGATGCCGGAGGTCGCCACCGCGATGCTCGCGAGCACCGCCCCGGCGACATCGAGCGCGATCATGAAAGTCAGACCAAACGCCGGGTAGACCGCCGCGGCGATGGCGTTGCCGATGATATAGCTACCCGACTGCATGAACTGCAGCATGCCCGCCAGCTTGCCGAGCACCTCGGGCGGGGCGATGAGCGGTGTGAGCGCGTTGAAGGCGGGCGTATGGAGCGTGCTGCCCAGCGCACGGACGAACAGCACCGCCGCCACAACGGCGACAGAAAGGTCGCCCCGAAGCGAGCCGAAGACAAGCGTGAGGCTCACGGCCGCGATGAAGAGATCGGCGCCGATCATGAGACGCTTGATGGACGTGCGGTCCACGATGGTGCCCGCGAAGGCGCCGAGGAGCGCCATGGGCAAGAAGGCCGCCAGGCTCACGAACGACAGGGCGCTCGCGGAGCCGGTGGTGAGGGTGACGTGCCAGATGAGACCCATCTGCAGAATGGAGCTCGTGAGCACGGAGAAGAACTCGCCGATCCAGACGATGGCGAGCGAGCGCTTCCAAGAAGCGCAGGGGTTCGGTTGTGTCATGGAATAATCCTTTGATGCGATCGGTGGTATGCAGCGAAGTACCGGTCGCTCACGCGACCGTGGCTAGAGCCAAATGGAAGCAAGCATGGTGCAGCTCCCCTTTCCAAATCTAGAGGTAAACCTTCAGCCGTGAGTGGAGCTATTATAGGGACTTGCGAGCCAAGATGCAACAGGAAGACCTCTACGGAGCGTAGATGCCGGGCGCCCCGAACCACTTATGCCATGAGAGACGGCATCCGATTCTCCTTGACTTGGTCTCAATGTGATATCACAATGCAATCAGCAGTCGCACGGACTGCTCGGGGACTCGCCTCCTCCCCATCGCAATCTGGAGCGCGGCGCCGGGGACGTCACGCAAACGCCGGCGCAGTCGTGAAAGGAACTCACAATGAGCGTGGAAAAGCAACTCAAGGCCAAGTCGGGCTACGGCATGCTCGTCGCCGTGGCGGTGGCGCTCATCGCCATCATCGGCCTCTTTATCTGGAGCACCATCGGGCTCGCGAGCACGCCCGACGGCGTCGACGCGCCCGCAGTCTACGGATGGGGGCTCGGCCTCAGCATCCTCGCGTTTTGCCTGTGGTTCATCCCACTCAACGGATTCTTCTCGCTGCAGCCCGGCCAGGCGCGCGTGTGCATCCTGTTCGGCAAGTACGTGGGCACCGTCCGCGACGAGGGCTTCTTCTGGGCCAACCCGTTCTTTAGCAAGAGCATGGGCGGATCGGCCGGGATCGGCGAGATGATCGAGCTCGAGATGAGCGATTCCAAGGCCGCCAAGGCCGCGGCGCAGAAGGCCGCCAAGGGCAACCCCACCACCATCTCCACCCGCGTGCGCACCCTGAATGGCGAGCGCCTGAAGGTCAACGACAAAATGGGCAACCCCATCGAGATCGCAACCGTCGTGGTGTGGCACGTCGCCGATACCGCCAAGGCGCTCTTCGACGTCGACGACTACCAGAGCTATGTCGCCATGCAGGCCGAGACGGCGCTGCGCCACGTGGCGAGCGTGTACGCCTACGACCACCTGGAGGACGAGTCCGATGCCGCCGGCGCCATCACGCTGCGCGCCAATGTGGAAGAGGTCTCCGAAGCCCTGCGCCGCGAGCTCGCGATGCGCCTGGCGCCCGCCGGCGTCGAGGTCGACGATGCACGTCTCACGCACCTCGCCTACTCCCCCGAGATCGCCCAGGCGATGCTGCGCCGCCAGCAGGCCGAGGCCGTCATCGCCGCACGCAAGAAGATCGTCGAGGGCGCGGTCTCCATGGTCGACATGGCCGTGAAGGAGATGGCTGCCGGCGGCACCATCGAGCTCGACGACGAGCGCAAGGCGCAGATGGCCAGCAACCTCATGGTGGTGCTCTGCGGTGAATCCGAGGCGCACCCGGTGCTCAACGCAGGCTCGCTGTACTAACCCCAACACCAATGAGTAATTTGGGGACGGGTGCAAAATTGCACATTCGACAAGAAGGCACGTCATGGCACGCAAGCAGTATCCACTCCGTATAGACCCCGCTATCTGGGAGGCCGTCCAACGCTGGGCGGACGATGAGATGCGCAGCGCCAACGGTCAGGTGGAATGGATCTTGCGAGACGCCCTCAAACGCGCGGGAAGGCTGCCGAAGAAAGAGCCCTCGTTCAAGGGCACGCCCAAAGGCGAAGAGGGCTAAGCCGGGAAGACAGGGCTCGGCCGCTGCCGACGTCGGGACAAAGCCGCGCCCCGCGCCGCGGTCGAGGCAGAGCTGAGCCCCGCCGCTCCAAAGTCGAGCCGAACGGCGGGGCCAACACCAACCCAAAGCAAGCTCGCCCCCTCTATACGCACCAACCGGTCCCCGGAGGCATCCGCCTTTGGGGACCGTTCTTTTCCCAGCTAGATGTCGTATATAAAGCCTTTTGACAGCTCGATTTTGCCCCGTGGGGGTCAAATATAAAGACCTTTGATGGTACGATGCTCGCGTCAATGACATGGTGGCTCTCGACAGGGGTCACCCCGACCCTCTAGGGAGCAAACGCATGGAGCTGGGCTCGCACATCAAGGAGCATCGCACGGAGCTCGGACTGTCCCAAGACGATCTGGCGGAGCGCATCTACGTGTCGCGCCAGACCATCAGCAACTGGGAGTGCGGCCGTACGTATCCGGATGTCCAGAGCCTGCTGCTGCTTTCCAACGTGTTCGGGGTGACCGTGGACTCCCTCATCAAAGGAGATGTGGAAACCATGGCACAGGTAATGAACGAAGCGGTCAAGAAGTACAACGCCCTATCCACAATCACGGTCGTGAGTGCGGTCGTGTTTTTGGTGCTGAGCGCGTGGGCGGCGTTCCAGTTCGAATGGGGCTGGGGCATGCACATCGCGCCCACCGCGGCGTTTGCCGCCGTGGCGCTCGTCGTGATGCTCGTGGCGTTCGTGTATATGGAACGCATGAAGAAGCAGCACGACCTCGTCACGTACCGCGAGGTGTTGGCGTTTAGCCGCGGCGAGCAGGTCGATCGCGACACGCTCGAGGGGCGCCGTGAGCGCGAGATGAACCCTTGGGTCAAGGGCACGCGCAACGCGGTGCAGATCATCATCGGCGCCATCGCCGGCGGACTGGTGGGCGTCGGCATCGGCATGCTCGCCAAGATGCTGAGTTAAAAGCGCGGGTACGCACCCGTTCCCCGAAATGGTATCCCCCTTAGCCCCCATTCTGAAGATGTATGCCAGAATGGGGGCGATTCCCGTTAGGAGGTGCCCCATGAACGTCACCGTACGCGCGTCCCTCATCGCATTGATCGCAATCGTTGGCGCCTGCTGGGCAATCCCCGTCCTCCTGGTGAGGGTCGTCCCACCCGATGCCGGCATGATCGCCATGATGGCGCTGATCTACCCCGTGCTCCCCGCAACTGCAATCACCCTCGGCCTGCTCGCCGCGAACTCCGCGAGGACGCTCTTCTGGGTACCCGCGGCGCTCGGAATCTGACCCGCGGTCCTGTTTCCCCTCAAGGTCGAGGGCAGCCAGGACCTTGCGTTCCATGGGGTTGCCTATACCGCAATCGGCTACGCCGCCATGGGCCTGTACACTTGGATGACTGCTCGACAACATCGCTAAGCCATCGCAGCAACAATCATGCAGGTAAACCCCGTGCAAAACAGTTTTTGCAGCGCCCGGCAAGCCTTGCCGCATATGATGTACAACAGATTCGATAGCGCACCCGGCGTGTTCGCGGGACGCTCCTTCACGACCGGGAGGTGACGATGGACATCAGCAACCAGATCAAGACGCGGCGCGAGGCGATGGGCCTCTCGCAAGAGCAACTTGCCGAGAAGCTCTATGTATCGCGTCAGACGATCAGCAACTGGGAGCGGGACAAGACGTATCCGGACGTCCAGAGTCTGCTCATGCTGAGCATCCTATTCGGCACCTCCATAGACACGCTCGTGAAGGGAGACGTGACCGTTATGGAAGAGGCAGTCGAAAGAGATCGCAAGCGCATGGGAACGCGGATGCTATGGCTGGCCGTGCTGATGCTCGCGTTGCTGGCGGTGGCGTTCGCACTGATACTGTCGCCGGCGTTTAACTGGATGGAGGGCACCTGGGGCGCCGGCGTCGCCGCGGCTGCGGCGTTCCTGCCGGCGATAGCGGCGCTTGTTGTCGCGACCGTCCTCGAGCGCATCAAGCGCGAGAACGACCTGGTGACATACCGCGAGATCCTCGCTGTCCGCAATGCAGACAGGTGCTTTACAGCCACAAGCGCGATAGTTTCAACAACAAGATGCAGTGCCCCAGAGCCCCTAGCAGTCGACGATAGTCTTGCCGATCATGATGTTGAGGATCTCGACGTCGGTATCCTTCATGCCAACGCGGCCCACATAGCCCATGCTGGCGATCGTCTCTTCCACCGTATCCTGAATCAGGCCCTCGCCGGCACGGAAGCCGCGACCCTGCATGGCCATATCGTAGCCCAGAATCGCCGCATCAACGGCTGCGGAAATCTTGGCGGCACAGCTCGCCTTGGCGCCATCGCACACGATGCCGCCCACGTTGCCGAGCGTATTCGAGACCGTCGCGCCGATCTGATCACGCGTGCCACCGCACAGCCAGGTAATCGCAGCGCCGGCACCGCACGCGGCGCAAATAGCACCGCAAAACGCCGAAAGTGCACCAATATAGCTTTTGATATGCACGGCAATAAGATCGGACAGCATCACGGCGCGCACCAGGCGCTCGTGGTCGCAGCGCAGGTACTCGGCATATTCCATAACGGGCAATGCACAGGTAATGCCCTGATTGCCCGAGCCGCACACAATGGCGACCGGCAGTGCGCAGCCGTTCATGCGGGCGTCGGACCCGGCGGCTGCACGGGCACGGGCACGGCAGGCGACGTCATCGGCACGAGCGCCCAGCAGCGTACGGCCCACCTCGGCACCCCAAGCGTGCGCCAAGCCCTCTGCGCTAATGGCGCCGTTCAGCTCGATCTGACGCTCAACGGCAGCGCGAGCACCCTCAACATCGCCGTCCTCAATAAAGTCGATGATGGTCTCAATCGACATGGGCGTGTCGGCGCTATCTGCCGCGCGCTCGGCCACCACGCGCTCGGCGCAGGCGGCACACTCCCCCACCGACTTGCCGCATACCGGAATACCGTCGAGTGTATGGCACGTAACATTGGTGTGGTGGTCGGTAATCTCAACGACCGCGGTATGCCCCCCAGCCGTGGCAGTCACCTTGATGTAGAGGTTGGGCACGTCCTCGACAAGCGACACATCGCAGTAGCCGGCATCGGCGAGGAGCTCGGCCACACGAGCACGGTCTTTATCGTCAACACTCTCGAGCACCTCGAGCGCGCTCTTGGCGTCGCCGCCCACGGCACCCAGCACGGCCGCGGCTTCAATACCATGCTTACCGCCCGAGTTAGGCACGGTCACGCTCTTTACGTTCTTGATGATGTTGCCCGAGCAGGCAACATCCATATGATCGGGTTCGCAACCGAGCGTCTGGCTCGCCAGCGCCGCTGCATAGGCAACGGCAATGGGCTCGGTGCAGCCGAGCGCACAGACAAGCTCACGGTTTAAAACATCGCAAAACGCGGTATCACGAAGGGAATCGGCAGGCATAGGTATCTCCTACTTGTATAACGGGCTGGGCTCTCAAAATAGTTCGCTATTTTATTTGATAACAATGCATCAAAAACCACAACCATGGTTCCGGCGGACGGCGCTCGAGCACAAATTAGCGGCATTATTCATGAGAAGCCGGTCTTATTGCATGCTAAAGCGTTTGAGCAAAAAACGCCCGAGCGTTTACACAAAAGTCGCGCTATCATGCAGTCGAACGCGGTAAAACCTTTAGCAATCTCGCCGCACAGACCAGAGAGGAAGCATCCATGAAGATCGGTATCGGTAACGACCACGCCGCCGTCGAGCTCAAGAACATCATCTCCGAGCACCTGAAGGAGCGCGGCTGCGAGGTCGTGAACTTTGGCACCGACACCTCCGAGAGCTTTGACTACCCCATCGCCGGCTACAAGGTGGGTAAGGCCGTTGCCAACGGCGACGTCGACCTGGGCATCCTCATCTGTGGCACCGGCGTCGGGATTAGCCTGGCTGCCAACAAGGTCGAGGGCGTACGCGCCGTCGTGTGCTCCGAGCCCTTCAGCGCCAAGCTCTCCCGCATGCACAACAACACCAACGTGCTCGCCTTTGGTGCCCGCGTCGTGGGCTCCGAGCTCGCCAAGATGATTGTCGACGAGTGGCTCGATGCCGAGTTTGAGGGCGGCCGCCACGAGCGTCGCGTCAATCTCATCAACGAGATCGACCAGACCCGCGGACTCAAGGTCGTCGACGAGGCCTAAAGACCTACAAAGCCATATGCTAACGCCAGCCCCCGCCCGGAAGAAACATCCGGACGGGGGCTGTTTAGTAGATTTTTGGGATATACCTAGAAATCTACTGGAATAAAAAGGGCGCCGCGGATGGAATTCCGCGGCGCCAAAGCCACACGCTAACAGCTTTGAGGAGTCAAAGCTGGTTTAGCCAAAGAAGCGCTTGATCTCGATCTCGGCGTTCTCCAGGCAGTCGGAGCCGTGGATTACGTTGGCGTTGACATCGACAGCGAAGTCGCCGCGAATGGTGCCGGGGGCAGCGTCAAGCGGGTTGGTAGCGCCCATAAGGGTGCGCATCTTGGAGACAGCGGAGAGACCGGAAACGACCATCTTGACGACCGGACCGCTCGTCATAAAGTCGCAGAGACCGCCAAAGAAGGGCTTGTCGGCCAGATGGGCGTAGTGCTCCTCGACGGTAGCACGCTCGAGCGTGGTCATCTCCATGCGCTCGATGACAAGGCCGCTACGCTCAATGCGAGCGACGATCTCGCCGATCTTGCGATCGCGCACAGCGTCGGGCTTAATCATGATGAAGGTCTTCTCGATAGCCATAAGGTAGCCTTTCAAGTAGGTTCGCGCGTGCCCAAGTCCCATTCCGGCACCCGCCTGGACTGCATCGTAACAGAGTTTTAGCTGCAGTTAAACAAAAAACTGTTTATTGAAACACTACAATTTATTAAAACGTTCCATATGTGTCACTTCTGTTTCGAAGCCCGATTAGAGTACCATCCGACCGCGCATCAACCGCACCGAACCGAGCGGACGGTCGGTTGCCGCCCGTGAACGTAGCTCCTTCACAACCTGCCCAAAGGTCCTACAGAAGTTATCGACAAGCCCCTTCCCCATTGCAACAAAATACGGGCGTCCGCTGCAGCAGACGCCCGTAAAAGCAAAAACGATTTATCAATAAATGGCCAAAGCCGCTTCAACTAAACCCTTACTTTGCCCCGTGGCCCATCTCGACGACCTTGGTCAGCGATCCAACCACGTCCTCATCGGCCACGAGCTGCGCCTCGGCACGCTGCAGCTGCACGGCAACGGCGGCAGGAGCGGTGCCGCCCTCGGTCGTGCGCGCGGCAACGATCGACGGGATGTCGAGCGCCTCGGTAATGTCGCGCTCAAAGAGCGGGCTTGCCTCTTGGAACACCTCAAACGGCAGGTCCTCAAGATTGCAGCCGCGCTTCTCGCACATCAGGACCAAATGGCCCACCACGGCGTGGGCCTCGCGGAACGGCAGGCCACGCTTGGCCAGGTAATCGGCAACATCGGTGGCGGCAAGGTGCCCCACGCCGCACTCGCGCGCCATGGCATCCTCGTTGACGGTCCAGGTCGAGATCATACCGGCCATAACGGACAGGCACTGCATGAGCGTATGGGCGGTATCGAGCGCGCCCTCCTTGTCCTCCTGCAAGTCCTTGTTATAAGCGAGCGGCAGGCCCTTCATGGTCACGAGCAGCTGCACCAGGTTGCCATAGACTCGGCCGCTCTTGCCGCGGATAAGCTCGGCAAAATCGGGGTTCTTCTTCTGCGGCATGATGGACGAGCCAGTGGAATACGAGTCGGAAAGCGTGATAAAGCCAAACTCGGAGCTCGACCACAGCACGATCTCCTCGGAAAGACGCGACAGGTGCATCGCCATGACGGAGCCGGCGTAATGCAGGTCGAGGAGGAAATCACGGTCGGAAACCGCATCGAGCGAGTTGGGAATCACGCCCGCAAAGCCAAGTTCGGCGGCCGTCATCTGACGATCGAGCGGATAGCTCGTACCGGCAAGCGCGGCAGCGCCCAGCGGGCAGTTGTCGGCAGCACCAAAGGCGGCCTTCAGGCGTGTAAAGTCGCGCGCGAACATCCAAGAATACGCCAGCAGATGATGCGACAGCAGCACGGGCTGAGCATGCTGCATGTGCGTGTAACCCGGCAGAATCACCTTGTCGTACTGTTTGGCCGCATCCACCAGCACGTGGCGCAGCTCAAGATTGGCCTCCATGAGCTCCTTGGCCAGCGCCTTGACGCCCAGGCGCGTATCGGTCGCCACCTGGTCGTTGCGCGAACGCCCGGTATGCAGGCGCTTGCCCGCCTCGCCGATGCGACGGGTCAGCTCGCTCTCGATGGACATATGAATGTCCTCGTCGTTGATATCGAAGGTGAAGTTGCCGGCATCGATATCCTGTTCGATTGCGGTCAGACCCTCGGCAATCGCCTGCTCGTCCTTTGCACTGATAATGCCCTGGGCCGCCAGCATCTTGGCATGTGCCTTAGAGCCAGCGATATCCTGCTTATAGAGATGTTTGTCGACCGGCAGCGACGCGCCAAACTCCTGCGTGACCTCGGCCACGCCTGTCTCAAAACGACCGCCCCAAAGAGCCATGGAACCGTCCCCTTTCTCCAAATACCAAAACAAGCGCCCAAAGCAAAGCGCCATGTCGCTAAAGCGATTTATCAACCGCTAGTTTTGCACATTCCCCACCGAGCGCGAGACCATGTGGCTAATTTGCAAAGAAGTGACGCACCAGGCACTTGGCGCCCATCGACTCCCGCCAGCCGTTGCTCGCCGAGCCGTCAATCCATGTCTTCAGGCTCATAGGGACATCCTCGACCTTTGCAGCATCGAACTCGGGCGCGAGGGCAAGTAAAGCATGCGCGATAGCATTGAACATAATGGATACTCCTCAGATATATAGGCGCAGAGCCGTCAAATTGATAGAAGGAGCCCCGCCGGACAACCCCGGCGGGGCTCGGACTCAGCCGCAGGCGCGGCATCATATATGCGGGCGGAATGTAGGGGCCACCGATGTTAAGAAGTGTCAGCAAGCATAACGAAAGGTAGGGACCCCATGCGCCCGTTATGTATCACGCGGATGGGCCGCGCGGATACCAAGGGAGAAAGACTTAAGCCTGGGCGGCAGCAGAGCTGGGACCCTGGACCTTGGCCCACGTCTTGAGCGACAGCGTGTCGATCTCGATAAAGCCGGCGCTGGCCTTCTCGTCAAACGTGGTGTCGCGGTCGTAGGTGGCCAGACCGTAGTCATAGAGGCTGAAGGGGCTCTTGCGGCCGACAACATGGCAGTTGCCCTTAAAGAACTTCAGGCGGACGGTGCCGGTCACGAACTTCTGGGTATCGGCCATAAAGGCGTCGAGTGCGATTTTGAGCGGGCTGTACCACTGGCCGTTGTACACGGCGGTGGCCCAATCCTGCTCGAGCTTAATCTTGGTCTTGAGCAGATCGCCCTCGACGCAAATATCCTCGAGCGCCTTGTGGGCGGTGATAAGCGTCAGGGCGCCGGGAACCTCATAGCACTCGCGGCTCTTGAGGCCCACCAGGCGATCCTCGACCAGGTCGAGACGACCAAAGCCGTTATCGCCCGAAATCTTGTTGAGGGCGATGACGATCTCGGAGAGCTTCATCTTCTTGCCGTCGACGGCGACGGGCTTGCCGGCCTCAAACTCAATCTCGGTGTAGGTCGGGGTGTCGGGCGTGTCCTCGGGATTCTTGGTCATAACCCAGGCGTCGTTGAGCGGCTCGTTCCAGGGATCCTCCAGGTGGCCGCACTCAATGGCACGACCCCACAGGTTGTCGTCGATGGAATAGGGGTTGTCGTTAGCGCCCTCGGGAACCGGCACATTATGAGCATGAGCATAGGCGACCTCGTCGGGACGGCACTTCAGATCCCACTCACGCACCGGGGCGATAACCTTAAGCTCGGGGTCGAGGGCCTTGACGGCAGCCTCAAAACGAACCTGGTCGTTACCCTTGCCGGTGCAGCCGTGGGCGACGTAGGTCGCGCCAAACTCGTGAGCGACCTCGACAAGCTTCTTGGCGAGCAGCGGGCGAGACAGAGCGGAAAGCAGCGGGTACTTGTTCTCGTACATGGAATTTGCGGCGATGGCCTTGGTCAGGAACTCATCGGAGAACTCATCGCGCAGGTCGAGCACCTGGCAATCAAGAACGCCCAGGTCGAGCGCTTTCTGTTTCTTGGCATCCAGGCCGGTCTCCTCCTGGCCCACGTTGCCGCAAACGCAAACGACGTCGAGATTCTTCTCGTCCTGGAGCCACTTGACACATACGGATGTATCAAGTCCACCGGAATATGCGAGAACGACTTTTTCCTTGCTCATGGCTGTTTCCTTTCGCCCTTGGTAGCTAGTTAGAACATCGGTCAGTTGCAAGTCATTTCAAGGTCACGTACCGTGCAATATCAGGTTAAATAGCAAAAATCAGCACATACATGCCCTAGAAACATGCAGCAATGTCGTGCTAAAACCCAACGACCTTAAAATGACTCTGTTGAGGCAATTCGCCCCATGCGGACAGAGACGATTGTTATCGTCGTCGGGAAATTGCGCGCTGGCGTCGGATGGCATTGTCTGCAGTGGTTATGATCTTTACGAACTGCATCTGCCTCTCCTTTCACACATCGCCGGGCGCAATTCTAATATCGCAAACGGTACCTTTTCCTCGGTAAGCGGCTCTTTTGCCGTCTCCGTTTTCGATGGTCGCTATATTACGCTAAAGTGCCTGCTGCACAAGCGACAAATTCATATTTCTGAAAAGTTTTTTCATTAGTTTGTGAAATGCAGTGCAAATACGCTCCGTTCCTGCGAAAATACGCCTGATTACGAGTTGATGGTTATAACGTCTGAAACAATTTCGAAACGAAAGGCTCGCTTTTATGCAAACTTACGAATCGGACGCCAATATTGGAAACATTAAGCTCATCGCCGTCGACATGGACAAGACGCTGCTGACCGACGAGCGCGTGCTGCCACAAGGCCTTGACGAACGCCTGGACAAGCTCGCCGAAGCCGGCATCGTATTCTGCCCCGCCAGCGGACGTCCCGCCCCCAAGCTCGAGGAGATGTTTGAGGACATCAAGAACCGCCTCGCCTTTTGTCCCGACAACGGAGCCTGCGTCATCTATCGCGGCAACTATATCTATAAGAGCAACATCGATGTGGCGCTGTATCAACAGGTGCTCGCTCGTGCCTCGGAGGATTCTCGCGCCGTTCCCGTCCTGTGCTGCTTCGACGAGTTCTACGTGCTTGCCCGCGACCATCAATACCACGACGAGATCAGCGTCTACTACAACACAATCAACTACGTCGACAGCTTTGAGGGCATTGATTTCGAGTCCAACAAGATTTCGATCTTCTTCCCCGCCTACGACGCTGAGCCTGCGTTCCGCGAGACCTATAACCCCGCGTTCTCGGATCAGCTCTACGTCACCAATGCGGGCCGCGAGTGGATCGACTTTATGAACCTGGGCGTCGACAAGGGCGCCGGCGTCGCGCACCTGTGCGAGCACTTGGGCATCGATATCGCCGATGCCGCCGCCGTGGGCGACACCTACAACGATATCCCTATGCTCGAGCGCGTCGGGCATAGCTTTATCGTGGACAATGCCGAGGATCATATGAACGCGCATGCTAAATGGCGCATTCCGAGCAACAACGACGGGGGCGTACTGACGCTCATCGATGCCATCTTGGCGGCTCGGTAATCTATCTCGTCGCCATGCCCGGGGCCGGCCGTTTGATTTTTGCTCGGTCAGGTCCTGGGCTCGCTCGAAGGCCACATTAAGTGGCCTTCGGCTCGTGCGGAATCTACAAAAATCAAACGGCCGGCCCCGGGCATGGCTATGTTGACTTGCTTGCCGCCTAGATGGCGTCTTGGGTGTCTAGATACTTGGCTGATTTTTTGGAATGAAGGGGGCTCCTTGTTGGCAAGGAGCCCCCTTCTGCCTTTAGTTACTTTGGAATTGTGGGCGCTTTCCTATTTCGCGTCGGCCCAGGTTATGCCGGTGCTGGCTTCGGCGATGAGGGGTACGCGGAGGTCTACTACGTGCTCCATGACGTCTTGGACCATGGCGGTCAGGCGCTCGACTTCGTCGACGGGGCACTCAAAGTCCAGTTCGTCGTGCACCTGCAAGATCATGTGGGCGGCAAAGTCCTCTTCTTCCAGGCGGCGGCTTACGCGGGCCATCGCGATCTTGATGATGTCGGCGGCGGTGCCCTGCATGGGGTGATTCATGGCCGTGCGCTCGCCAAAGCCGCGGAGCTGTGGGTTTTTGGCCTTGAGCTCTGGAATATGGCGACGACGGCCATACATGGTCTCGGCGTAGCCCGTCTGCTTGGCGCGCGCCACCACATTGTCGAGGAACGTGCGCACGCCCGGGTAGGCCTCGTAGTAGCGATCGATCATGTCGCGCGCCTCGGCCATCGAGATGTGCAGCGACTGCGACAGACCGTACGCCTGCTGACCATACACAATGCCAAAATTCACGGCCTTGGCGCGACTGCGCAAGTCGGGCGTTACCTCGGACACCGAAACGCCAAACACGCGCGCGGCCGTCTCGGCATGGAAGTCCTCGCCCTCGTTAAAGGCGCGCACCAGGTGCTCGTCACCCGAGAGATGCGCGAGTAGACGCAGCTCGATCTGCGAGTAGTCCACCGCCAAAAAGGCACTGCCCTCGCCTGCCGAAAACGCCGTCTTAACGGTACGGCCCAGCTCAGAGCGCGTCGGGATGTTCTGCAGGTTCGGGTCGCTCGAGGACAGGCGACCCGTTGCCGTGATGGTCTGGTTGTACGTGGTGTGCACGCGACCGTCACCACGGCGCAGCGGACCTAGCGTGTCCAGATAGGTCGACTTAATCTTGGACTTCTCACGCCAGTCCAGAATCAGGCGCACGATTTCGTGGTCGCGCGCAAGGTCGCTCAGTACCTTGGCGTTGGTCGAATAGTACCCGCGCTTGGTCTTTTTGAGGCCCTTGGTCGGAAGCCCCATAACGTCAAAGAGCACGTGCGAGAGCTGCATGGGACTGCCGATGTTAAACGTCTCATCACCTGCCAGGTCGCGAATGCTGCGCTCGACCTCGGTGATCTGGGTCGCCAGGCCCTCGGACAGGCTGCGCAGCCGGTCGGGATCTACGAGCATGCCCGCGCGCTCCATCTTGGCAAGCACCGGCACGAGCGGCATCTCAATGCCATCGAACACGTTGGCGGCGTTCTCGCGGGCCATGCGGTCGCGAAGCGGCGCCACGAGTGCCAGCGTCAGCGCCGCGGTACGGGCAGCAGGAGCAGGAGCGTCCTCGCCAGCACCATCCGCACCGCGCGCCGCAGGCAGCGCCATCTGCAGATAGGTATCGGCCAGATATGCCTCGTCAAACTCGGAACGGTCAGAATCCAACAGGTACGCGGCAACCACGGTATCAAAGATGCGCACGGAATCGACTGCCAGCGGGTCCATGAGCTCGGGCTCAGAAGAATCGATGGGCGAAAGCTCATGCAGCAACGCCTTCATGTCCGGGCTCGCCACGCGGCCCTCCATAAACAGGCGCGCGAGCACGCCAGCGATAACGCCGTGGGCAGAATTGAAGCCCTCGACAGCGGCAGGCGTGCCGTCATCGGCTTCCTCGAGCGCAAAGAGCCCCTTGGGCGTCGCCAGCCACAGCGTACGCGTCAGGCCAAAGAGCGCACCCTCCTCCTTGTCATCGTCCACCACGGCGGCGACCCACTCGCCCGCATCAATCGCGCGAGAGATCTCGGCCGCCACAGCAGCAAGTGCCTCAGCGTCGCCGGCGGCGGCACGCGAAACCGCGGGTATCTCGAACGCGCTGGCAGCGGGCACGACCCCGCCCTCGCCGCCAATCAGCGCCAGGAAGCGGTTCTGCATGGCCGTAATGCCAAGTGCGCCCAGCGCCGCGGACACCTCATCGGCAGAAAACGATGGGAAGGACGTCGCGTCAAAGTCGAGCTCGACAGGTGCATCGGTGCGGATGGTCGCAACCTTGCGGCTCAGCAGCGCATCGTCGATGTGTGCACGCAGGTTCTCGCCCATCTTGCCCTTGACCTCGTCAGCATGCGCAATGACCTCGTCCAAGCTGCCGTACTGCGCGATGAGCGCGCTCGCCTTTTTGGGGCCGATGCCCGGTACGCCGGGAATGTTGTCCGACGTATCGCCCTTCAGACCGTAAAAATCGGGCACGAGCGCCGGCGTAATGCCGTGATACAGGTCGTCCACGCTCTCGGGCGTCATGATCGCCACGTCGGACAGGCCCTTGCGAGTCGAGACCACGTTGACGTGCTCGGTCACAAGCTGATACATGTCACGGTCGCCGGTCACCAGCAGCATGTCGCAGCCGGCCTCCTCACCCAGGCGCGCCATGGTTCCCAGAATATCGTCGCCTTCCCAGCCCTCGGACTGCAGAATTGGCACGTTGATCGCCGTGAGCAGCTCCTTAATCATGGGAAACTGCGCATGCAGATCGGGGTCCATGGGCGGGCGCTGTGCCTTGTACTGCGGCAGCATCTCCATGCGCACGCGCGGCTTGCCCTTGTCAAACGCCACGACCACACCGTCGGGGCTAAAGGCATCGATCATCTTAAGAAACATGTTCAGAAAGCCAAAGATCGCGTTGGTGGGACGACCGTCCGGAGCGTTCATGGTCGGCGGCACGGCGTGGAAGGCGCGGTGCATGAGCGAGTTGCCGTCGATAACGGCAAAGGTGCGGCGCTTGTCAGACATATTGAATACCTCGCTTTGGACTGGGCACGGCTTGCTCACTCCAGTTTACACGCTCCCCGCCCCGCGGCCACCGCGCATCAAGCTCCCCCGCCACCGTGAGCCCGCGCGTGATACGATGGCTCACGGTACAACAACCAGCACGATCGATCCGAAAGGAGCCTGCGTCATGGAGCGTCCCTGCGCATGGAAAAAGTACACACCACAGCAAATCGAGGAGCTCGAGGAGCTTTGCCGCGGCTATAAGCAGTTTTTGAGCGAGAACAAGACCGAGCGCCTGTGCGTCAAGACCGGCATCAAGATGGCCGAGGAGGCGGGATACGTCGACCTGGAGACCGTGATCGCCGAAGGCCGCGAGCTCAAGGCAGGCGACAAGGTGTACGCCGCCAACCACGGCAAGGATCTTATGCTCGTCAACCTGGGCACCGCCCCGCTCGAGCAGGGCTTTAACATCCTGGGCGCCCACGTGGACTCGCCGCGCCTGGACCTCAAGCAGAATCCCGCGTTCGAGGCCGGCGACATGGCCTACCTCGACACGCACTACTACGGTGGCGTCAAGAGCTACCACTGGGTGGCCTCCCCGCTCGCACTCGTGGGCGTCATCTGCAAAAAGGACGGCACCACCGTCGACATCAACATCGGCGACAAGGCCGACGATCCGGTCTTTACCATCTCCGACCTGCTGATCCACCTCTCGAGCGAGCAGATGTCCAAGCCCGCCAAGGACGCCGTCGACGCCGAGATCCTCGACGTGATCGTGGGCGGCCGTCCCGTAAAATTTGACGAGGACGACAAGGACGCCCCCACCGAGCCCGTCAAGCAGATGTTCCTGGATATCCTCAAGGAGCAGTACGACGTCGAGGAGGAGGACTTCCTCTCCGCCGAAATCGAGGTCGTGCCCGCCGGCCCCGCCCGCGACATGGGCCTCGACCGCTCCATGATTTTGGGCTATGGCCACGACGACCGCGTCTGCGCCTACCCCTCCATGCTCGCCCAGATCAATGTGGCCAACGTGGAGCGCACGAGCATCACGCTCATCGTCGACAAGGAGGAGATTGGCTCCGTGGGAGCCACCGGCATGACAAGCCGCTTCTTCGAGAACACCGTCGCCGAGATCATGACGCTCGCCGGCGAGGGCAGCCCGCTGGCCCTGCGCCGCGCACTCGCCCGCAGCCGCATGCTCTCCTCTGACGTATCCGCCGGCTTCGACCCGGGCTACGCCGGCAAGTTCGAGACCAAGAATGCAGCCTTTATGGGTCGCGGCCTGTGCTTTAACAAGTACACGGGCAGCCGCGGCAAGGGCGGTTCCAACGACGCCGACGCCGAGTATATGGCCCTCATCCGCGACATTATGGACGAGGCCGGCGTGGACTTCCAGACCTGCGAGCTCGGTCGCGTCAACGCGGGCGGCGGCGGCACCATCGCCTACATCATGGCCAAGTACGGCATGAACGTCATCGACTCCGGCGTTGCCGTCCTGTCCATGCACGCCCTGTGGGAGGTCGCCAACAAGGCCGATATCTACGAGGCCTATCGCGGCTACAAGGCCTTCATCGAGCGCGCCTAACCAACCCTTCATCAGTTGCGGTGAGATACGGACTAAACTGGCCCATAAACGGCCAAAACAGACCGTATTACACCGCAACTTCCTTTTTGACAGAGGAGAGTCCATGCTGCAGGTCATCATTTCGCCCGCCAAGCAGATGCGCGCGGCCCAAGATGCTTTTGAAGTCCTGGGCATTCCACCCTTTGTGCGCGAGACGGCTCGCCTCCACCGCGCACTGCTAGATATCGAGCGGAATGAAGGCAGCGACAGCCTGCAGGCGCTGTGGAACGTGAGTGACAAACTGCTGGGGCCCTGCCTCAACACCCTGCATGAGTTCGAGCCCATCTTGCAAAGCGGCGATCTCGACAATCCCGCACTCGCCCGTCACCTCTCCCCTGCCGTCATGTCCTATCACGGCATTCAATACCAAAGCATGGCGCCCGAGGTGATGGATTCCGCACAGCTCGCATGGCTGCAAGACCATCTGTGGATCCTCTCGGGCCTTTACGGATGCGTACGCCCCTTTCATGCCGTTGAACCGTATCGGCTGGAGATGGGCGCGAAGCTTGCCGTCGACGACGCCCGAGACCTCTACGCGTTTTGGGGCGACAAGCTCGCACGGGTCATCGCTCCGGCAGACTCCAACGCCACGATCGTCAACCTCGCCAGCGCGGAATACGCCAAAGCCGTTCTGACCCGCCTCACCACCGACGCCACGGTCGTCACATGTCTCTTTGGCGAAGGCATCCGCAACGGCAAGCCCATCCAACGCTCGACCGCCAGCAAAAAAGCGCGCGGCTCCATGGTGCGCTGGATGGCAGAAAACAAGTTCGAGGATGTAAGCGGGCTCACCGCGTTCGACGTTGGTTATCGTTACTTTCCCGAGCTTTCAAATAAAAACACTTTGGTCTTCCTGAACGAACAGGCCTTGTAGGACTACCACTACTTTTGAATGTGCTGCCTAGGCACGGCGTCTATTCCGCCAGGCCGTCGGCTTTTGCAATCTCGGTCGTCGAGCCATCTTGGTAGGTAACCTTAACGTGCTCCACCTCGGACGCCTCAACACCCGACGGAGGCTCCAGGCGCCATTCCGTCAGGGCTATATCCATGGTCGTGGGTACATCCCCCTGATCTTTGAGCTCGACCGACAGCGTCCTAAGCGACGCATCGAAGGTCACACGCTCGATCTCTTCACCAGGAATGGAACCACCGCTCAGCTGCAGTTGCACAAACTTGTCGCGCGGATACCAATAGTCGCCCGGCGCGGCAACGGTATTACCACCCGCGACCTTCGCCGTCATAATCGGCAGGCTATCGTCCGCCTCAAACGTCCAGGAAACTCCCCCACGCCCGCCAAACGTCCAGATACAACAGGCAATCACCATCACGACAAGAATCGCGAAACCAATTGCGACCAGCCCATGATGGGCGCGGCTCTCCTCGGCCGACACATCCCACTGCGTCTCTCGATACAGATGCTTGTCTTCCATGTTCGCCTCCCCGCGGGCATGCTCGTCGCGTCAATCGTACCCATTCGAGCTATACTTGAGCCCGCCACATAAACGGGGAGCTTGCAGGACAAGACGGCAGGCTGAGACTGGGCGCGCCCGCCCTGACCCGCAAACCTGATATGGGTAATGCCAACGAAGGGAGCCGTGCCAATGAGCACACAGACCGAGCCCAAGCTCGTCACGCAAATCGACTTCGCCCGCGCCGGGCAAATCACACCGCAGATGAAGGAGGTTGCCGAGCGCGAGCATCGCGACCCCGAGTACATCCGCGAGCGCGTGGCCGACGGCCGCATCGCCATTCCCGCCAACATCGTGCATATCAAAAAGGGCATGCGCGCCTTTGGTGTCGGCGAGGGCCTGTCTACCAAGGTCAACGTCAACCTGGGCATCTCGGGCGACAAGGCCGATGCCGCCGAGGAATGGAAGAAGGTCAAGATCGCCGAGGACTTTGGCGCCGACGCCATCATGGACCTCTCCAACTCGGGCAAGACGCGCCAATTCCGCCAGCAGCTCATCGACGAGACGCCGCTCATGGTAGGCACCGTCCCCATGTACGACGCCATCGGCTACATGGAAAAGCCGCTTGTCAAGCTTACCAAGGACGACCTGTTCGAGGTCGTGCGCGCGCACGCCGAGGACGGCGTGGACTTTATGACCGTCCACTGCGGCATCAACAAGTCGGTCACCAAAACCTTTAAGGAGACCGGCCGTCTCATGAACATCGTCAGCCGCGGCGGCTCACTGCTGTTTGGCTGGATGGAGGTCACCGGCAACGAGAACCCCTTCTACGAGTACTTTGACGAGCTGCTCGAGATCTGCCACGAGTACGACGTGACGATTTCGCTCGGCGACTCCTGCCGCCCGGGCTGCCTCTACGACTCCAACGACGCCACCGAGACCGCCGAGATGATCGAGCTGGGCAAGCTGTGCAAGCGCGCTTGGGCCGCCGGCGTCCAGGTCATGGTCGAGGGCCCGGGGCACATGGCGCTCGACGAGATCGCCGCCAACATGAAACTGCAGAAGCGCCTGTGCCACAACGCCCCGTTCTACGTGCTCGGGCCGCTGGTGACCGATATCGGCGTGGGCTACGACCACATCACCGCAGCCATCGGTGGCGCCATCTCCGCGAGCTCGGGTGCCGACTTTTTGTGCTACGTGACACCGGCAGAGCACCTATGCCTGCCTAACGCCCAGGATGTGCTCGACGGCCTCATGGCCACCAAGATTGCCGCACACGCCGCCGACATCGCCAAAAAAGTGCCCCACGCCCGCGACATGGACGACAAGATGGGCCAGGCACGCCGCAAGCTCGACTGGGACGCCATGTGGAAGTGCGCGCTCGACCCGGTCACCGGCAAGAAGCGCTACGAGGAATCCCCTGCTGCCACCGAGGGCACCTGCACCATGTGCGGCAAGATGTGCGCCGTCCGCACCGTCAACAAGGTGTTCGAGGGCACGACGATCGACCTCGGCATGGAGGACTAACTCGTCACCGGAGCCATAATCGGCCACAAGGCGTTCGTCAATTGTTGACGTGTGAACATTTTCTTACATTTACGTAAAGATTGCGCCACCCACCCGGGATCGGCATACAGCCGGCCCGGGCAACTTTATAATGCGGGCAGGAGACCCATTTGAATCCGACCGAACAAGGGAGCGAACATGGATCGTAGTAAGGTACCTGCCGTCCTGTCCATCGCAGGATCCGATTCCAGCGGCGGTGCCGGCATTCAGGCCGACATCAAGACCATCACGGCGCACCGCCTGTATGCCGAGACGGTCATCACGGCCATCACCGCACAGAACACCCTAGGCGTCACCGCCGTGCAGAACATCTCCCCGGATATTGTCGCGGCGCAGATCGATGCCGTTTTTGACGATATCCGCCCCAGTGCCGTCAAGATCGGCATGGTTTCTTCCGCCGAGATTATCGAAGTCATAGCCGACCGCCTGAGCGCCTGGGACGCACAAAATATCGTCGTCGACCCCGTCATGGTCGCCACTTCGGGCGCTCGTCTCATCGCCGAGGACGCCGCCGAAGCGCTTACACGCCGCCTGTTCCCACTGGCAAGCGTTATCACGCCCAATATTCCCGAGGCCATGGCGCTGCTCGACTACGAGGTCGATTCTGAGCGCACACAGCAAAACGCTGCCATGCTCCTCACCCGCCGCTTTGGCTGCGCGTCCCTCGTTAAGGGCGGGCATTTTGTCAACGAGGCCAACGATGTGCTAGCAGAGCCCGCGCCGCTCGATGACGAGGGCAACCACCTGGGCGATCCGCTCACCACGTGGTTCCGCCACAAGCGCATCGAGACCGCCAACACGCATGGTACCGGCTGCACGCTCTCGTCCGCCATCGCCTGCGCGCTGGCCCAGGGCATGGATCTTGCCGACGCCGTCAACGCCGGCAAGGCCTACCTAACAGGAGCTCTCGCCGCCGGCCTGAACATGGGCAAGGGCTCCGGCCCCGTCAACCACATGTGGCAGTACTAAAAAGCCAGCAGCCAAAACCACCGCACAAACCACCGCAAAGGCGCCTGTCCCTTTGTGGTGGTTTGGGGCTGCGCTACTCACCGAGCATCTCTTGGAGCTTGGCTGCCACGGCGTGGCCCAGGCTCTCGTGGCTTTCGGGCAGCATGTGCAGATAATCGATATCGCCCAGGTCGCGCTGGGCCACGCCGCACCAGCGCACATCGTGCGCATAGCGCACCGCGGTGCCATCGCGCATGCCCGCCGGATCGTAGCCATACGTATTGCTGTCACCAAAGCACAGGACGTTTTTCATCGCAAGCCCTTCCCTCAGTAAAAAGCCGACGGGAGCAGCCCCTCCCGCCGGCTCGACCTATCTGTCAGCGCGCACCGATTACAGATACTTGCGCCAGTCTTCATCATCCTCGTCGTCCTCGGCAGCGGCATGAGCCTGCTCGGCGGCACGGGCGGCCGCGGCACGGGCGGCAACCTGGGCATAGGACTCCTCGTTGCGCTCGGGGAAGCTTGCCAGCACGTGCTCGAACTTGGCAAAATCCTCGTCCCAGCGCGTAGAGGGCACGGCAAAGAAGACCTGCTTGACCTTAAAGTCGCCCGATGCGAGCTCCTTGCGGAAGAGCTCGGCCACGGCCTCGGCGTCAAAGCCGTTGTTGTCACAGCCCCAGGCGCCCAGCACGAGCTTCTCGCGACCAAGCTCGTCGCAGATGGCCAGCACAAAGCGGATACGATCGCGCAGGGCGTCCAGCAGGGCATCGTCACCCACGCGATACTCCTGGCGAGCGCGCTTGGCGTTGGGCGCAGCGGCAACGATCACGTCGGCATACGCATGCACGTGGTTGCGGTCGAAGCGCACCGCAGGCACCACCAGCGCACGGTTGCGGTACAGCTCACAGTTGATGTTGCGGCGACGGTTCTCGCCGTACCATTTGCGCTGCTTATCGAGCACATTGTACAGATACGAATCGGCACAGAGCGTGGCCTCCTGACCCAGATAGCCCTGGATGTAGCCACCGCCCGGGTTGGTGAACGAGGCAAAGGCGAGCACGGCCATGTCGCAGAACTGCGCGTAGCCTCGGCCGTTATCCAGAATGGCCTGCGTGGCAGAGGCGTCGAGCACGGTGACCTCGGGCAGGACCGGAGCGGGCTCCTCGGCAGCAGGCGCGGGCTCGGTCTCCGTGGCTTCCTCTGCGGGCACAGGCTCGGCCACGACCTCGGTCTCGGCAGGCGCAACCTCGGTGGCCTCAGACTCATCGGCAACCTGCTTTTCGGCAGCAGCCACCTGGGCCTTAGCCTTCATCGCCGCGACAAATCCGGCAGGCATGCCCTCGAACTCGCGCACGCCGGCAAGCGAGCGCTCGATATCCTTTGCGCACGCTTCGGACACAGTCGCCACGTGACGCTCGGCGGCCTTGGCACGGGCCTCGCGCTTGGGATTGGGCTGTCCCGCGCGGTTGGGCCTACGGTTACGGTTCCTGTTGTCGACGTCTGCCATAAGTGGTCACCTTTCTCGGTCGCTGCCGCTATCGGCTTTTCCCATCCATGATACCCCGCCGCGTACAAAAAAGGCGGCCCCGAAGGACCGCCTTTCGCATCGATTTGCGCGCGGCAAGCACCGCTGCAATCTGGCACTAGTCGCGACGACCAAGGATGTTCAGAATGCGCAGGAACACGTTGATAATGTCCACGAACAGGTTGGACGCCATGAGCACGGCGTTGGGCAGCGTGGGCGGCACCGTCGTGGCCACATAGGTGTCGTAGCCAATAAAGCCGGCGAACACCACAATCACGATCAGGTCGGTGATGGTCTGCGAGACGCCCATGAACATCAGCACGATCTCGACCAGAATCGTGGCAAGCAGAATGCCAAAACCAATGCCATACACACGCTGGAAGAATTTGGGGAAGGTCACGCCCAGTGCGCCAAAGACAAAGGTGATGGCGGCAGTGGCGATAAAGGCGGTGTTGATGGTGGGCAGGTCGTAGTTGGCAAGGCCAAACGACGCGGTCAGACCAAAGGTGCTCGCAAAGATCGCGTAACCCGCGAGCGACAGGCCCACGGACTGCTTGCTGGCGGCGGCCGACATCATGACGATGCCGACAATGGTCAGGATAAACGAGCCAAAGACCAGCGGCAGGGCGGCGCCACTCATCATCATGCGCGCAAACGACATGGTGCCCGTAAAGTAGGCGCCAGCGCCCATAGCGCAAAAACCCAAAAAGATCAGGGCAGACATGGCAAGGTTGTACGCGCGCGGCGACATCTCCTTGGCACGGCTTGCGCCGGTCTCGATGGGGCCGTTCTGATAGCCCTGGATATCGTTCATAATTTCGTCCTTTCAAAAAGCGCCGCGACAGCGCCGTAGGTGACAAGATTCCTGCCATTGTACCCGAATGGCGCGCGCTCTTACCCGCGGCGCTCACTCTCGAGTGTGCGGTCGAACGCCCACACCCACCACCGCATCAGATGAGCCTGCGAGCCATCCGGTCGCTCACGCGCCTGGTCTTCCAGATACAGCTCGGTCGTATGTCCGCCAAAACGAACCTTATAGGTTGCCGTACGAATGCCGTGAACCGTCAGGCCAAAACCGGTAGACGAGACAATCTCGTCAATTGTAAAGCAGCGACCGTCGACCCAGCAGACGGTAACCGGCACAACTTGTCCGCCCGCGAGGATGCGGGCCACGACGTCCACATATTGCTTGTGCACGCGCCGAGTTTTGCCATCTGTCTGTCGATATTCCATGCCCTCTATTATCGAACGCATGTTTGTATATTGTAAAGCGAACAGACTGTGGTTTTGGGGTGTCGGAGCGAGCGCACGTGTCCTCACGGCGTGTTAGCAAAAAGAACACCCGCGGTCAACAGGGCTAATATTCAATTTTAGTGCCAAAAAATTCACTTCTCCCGTCAGAACTCGGTAAAGAAACCCGCAGGAGGTGATACGATTTATCATGTTTTTGTAACGTTTCTGCAAACTTCGAGAAAGCCCGTATATGGACGTAACGTTCTCAGCCTTCCTCGGCCAACTTGTTTCGAACCCAGTCCTTGCCGTCACCGTGTTCCTCGCGCTCGGCGCCATCTTCGTCAACGGATGGACCGACGCGCCCAACGCCATCGCGACCTGTGTCACCACGCGTTGCATGCCCGCCCGCGCCGCCATTCTCATGAGTGCCGCGTTCAACTTTTTGGGCGTGCTCATCATGACGCACTTTAATGCCAGCGTTGCCAACACCATCTCCCATATCGTCGACTTTGGCGGAAACAGCACCATGGCGCTCGCGTGCCTCTGCGCGGCCCTGTTCTCCATCGTCGTCTACGGCGCCACGGCATCGCGTTTTGGCATCCCCACCTCGCAGAGCCACAGCCTCATCGCCGGCCTGACCGGCGCTGCCATCGCCCTCGGCGGCGCCAGCAGCGTCAATGTCCACGAGTGGATGAAGGTCATCTACGGCCTGGCGCTCTCCATCGGTCTGGGCTTTGTCATGGGCTGGGTCCTGTGCAAGCTCGTCTCGATTCTTTTCGCTGCCGCCAACAGGCGACGTGCCAACGTCTTCTTTAAATATGCTCAGATCGCGAGCGCCGCGGCCATGAGCTTTATGCACGGCGCGCAGGATGGACAAAAGTTCATCGGCGTGCTCTTTTTAGGTGTCGCCTTTGCCAACGGACAGACCGGCGTCGGCGACGCCGGCATCCCCATCTGGATCATGCTGCTGTGCTCGGCCACCATGGGCATCGGCACCAGCGTGGGCGGTGAGCGTATCATCAAGTCCGTCGGCCAGAGCATGGTTAAGCTTGAGAAGTATCAGGGCTTCTCTGCCGACCTGGCAGGAGCCGCAAACCTGCTGCTTGCCACGCTCACCGGTATCCCCGTGTCCTCCACGCACATCAAGACCTGCGCCATCATGGGCGTTGGCGCCGTCAAGCGCCTCTCGGCCATCAACTTCGGCGTGGTCAAGGACATGATGTTCACGTGGTTCTTCACCTTCCCCGCCTGTGGACTCATCAGCTTTGTTATGGCCAGGCTGTTCATGATGTTCCTCTAGTCAAACCGAACTTCCATCCGGACCGCATTACCTCGCCCACCCGTCTTCGCCCCGAAAGGACCACTCATGGCAAAGAAACCCGATTCGTTCTACTTTGACAACTACGTCGCCTGCGCCGACTTCGCCGTTCAGGCAGCCGAGCTGCTCACCAAGATTTTTGAGAACTTTGACCCCGCGCAGATCCACGACATGCTCGAGAAGATGCATGCGATTGAGCATGCAGCAGACAAGAAGCACCATGAGCTCGAAGACGCCCTGCTCACGGCCTTTATCACCCCGCTTGAGCGCGAGGACCTTAACCTCATGAGCTGCTCGCTCGATACCGTGCTCGACCGTATTGAGGGCGTCGTGCAGCGCCTCTACTTCACCAACATCCAGAGCATCCACCCCGATGCCATCGTGATCGCCCACAAGGTGACCGACGCCTGCCGCGCCATGAAGGACCTGATGGTCGAGTTGCCCAACTACCGCAAGTCCAAAACGCTGCGCGAGCTCGTCATCCAGATCAACACCATCGAGTCCGAGGCCGACGAACTCTACATCAACGCCATGCGTAACCTGCACGTCAACGGCAAGGACCCGCTCGAGGTCATCGCCTGGCGTGACGTGTACGCCTTCTTGGAGTACTGCGCCGACTGCTGCGAGAATGTGGCCGATGTCGTGGATTCGATTGTCATGAAGAACAGTTAATTGGGGGTACATGTCCCATCGGTCGCGGGCCCGGCCACTAATAACCCTTTTCACTCCGGCTGCAAGCAGAGTCGTTCAAAAGGTTATCAGTGGTCGGGCCCGCTCCCTTGTGTATCACCATTGAAACTTTGGCTGATAGTTTTAGCGCAATGGGGGTTTGGCTGAAGGGCCCTTTGGTACCCGCTCGGACACTTTGGCCCTTGGTGAGCGTTTGACTGATTGCTGCTTTGGGTACTCTTTGGGTTACTTTGGGTTTGTTTGATTTTTAATTGTTGGAGGGCTTGTATGTCGTATTTGGATCTGGCTCGGTCTCGGTATTCTTGTCGTTTGTTTGAGGATCGTTCTGTTGAGCAGGCTGTAGTGGATACCATTGTTGAGGCTGGGCGCATTGCTCCTTCTGCTTGCAATAATCATCCAACCCGCGTGATGGTGTTGGATACACCTGAGCTTCTGGAAAAGGCAGCTGCTTGTCAGCCTCGGTTTGCTCGTGATGGGTCCATCTTTGGCGCTCCGCTCATCTTCCTCATTTGCAGCGTTACCAACGATGCTTGGGTGCGTCCCTATGATCAGATGAACTCCAGCGCTATCGACACCTCGATTGTTTGCGATCAGATGATGATGGAGGCCGAGGAACAGGGCCTGGGAACGTGCTGGGTATGCCATTTTAAGCCCGAGCTAGCCCGCGAGCAGTTCAACCTGCCCGAGGGCGTTTATCCCTACCACATGCTCGTCTGCGGCTATCCCGCCGACCATATCGCCGACCCCGAGCATCGCGAGGCCCGCACCATTCCTCTATCCAATTTCCTTCTCAAGTAGTTTTTGGCCCATGCCCTAAAATCTACCTTTTACCGCTCAAACGTTCGCCGAGTTCTGCCCTATCGCACGCAGAGCTCGGCGTTTTGTTTCCCAACCCGTATACAGCTACAAAAAAGGAGCTCGCAAGCGCGAGCTCCTTTTAAGAGCTAGATTGTAGTTTTGGCGCTAGTCCAGGTCGTCCGCGGCAAAGTTGTCAATCGGGGCGAAGGGGTCGGCCACGGGGACAACCGGATCAGCGACAGGCAGCGGCTCGGCGGCAGGCATGGTCACGGCAGGAGAAGCCGCGGAACCGACCGGCGTAGAAGCCAGCAGATCGGCCGGGAAGGAATTCTGAGCATCGTCCATAAAGTGCTGAATGAGCTTGAGATACTCGGCCTTGAACTCCTCGCGGGAAGCCTTCAGACGGTCAATCTCCTCGAGCTCGGCCTGCTTCTCGGTCAGGGCCTGACGGATGACCTCGCGGGCCTTGGCGTCGGCCTCGTTGCGGATGCGGTCAGCATTCTCGTTAGCGTCGTTGACAATCGCCTCGGCGGTCTGCTGAGCCGCAATGAGAGCGGCGGAAATCTGACGCTCCTGAGCGGAGAAATCGGGAGCGGGAGTGGCGACAGGGGCAGCCTGAGCGGCAGAATCCTGGGCCTGCGCAAGCTGAGCCTGCGTATCGGCAAGCTGCTGCTCGGTGGCGGTCAGGCGACCCTTAAGATCAACGATCTTGGCAAGCATAGCGTCGACCTCGGAGGACAGGGTCTCCAGGAAGACGTCGACCTCGGCGGGATCGTAGCCGCGCTTGGCCTCAGAGAAGGTCTGAGCCTGGATGTCAGCAGGGGTAATAGCCATAACAAGTTCTCCTTTATCATCGCCTTGGCGCTAAGCGCCCGACATAGGTTACTGAGCCAGTCCTATACGAGTATACCTATAAGTAGCTGCAGAATCAGCTTCTGCACCAACTGCAACGCAATAATCGCAACGACCGGTGAAAAATCGATACCGCCCATCGGCGGGATAAACCGGCGAAACAGGTTGAGCCAAGGGCCGCAAACGCCGTCGAGCGCCGCCGCGATATCCTGTAGCAAACCACCCTGCTTCATGGGAATCCACGTCATAAAGCAGTAGACCACAATCAACGTGGAATAAAAATTAAACAGCGTGTTGACAACCTGAACGATGGTGTAGATGTTGATGGGAATCTCCTCACCTTGTCTTTACTTGAGATAGCCGTCGGCGCGAAGCTTCTTGAGATCCGAATCCTTGACCTCGCAGCCGGCGGGCAGCACCATAAACACGCGGTCGCCCACTTCTTTGACCGAAGCGCCCAGGCCGCAGGCAAAGCCATAGCTAAAGTCCAGGACGCGTTTGGCAACCTCGGTGCGAACGCCCACAAAAATCAGCGCAACAGGCTGCTTGGTACGCACGCGGCGCACGACCGTCTCCACGTCGTCATAACTCTCCGGACGAAGAACGTAGGCCGGCAACTGAGGCGTGGCGTTGATGATATTGCTCGCATAGGCAGAGGCATCGCTCGGCGTTGAAGCAGGAGCGGGCACAGCGGCAGCGCGGACCCGAGCGTTCTCGGCGTAGCTTGACGGCGTGTCATAGGCGCCGGGACGATAACCGCCCGCAGCGGCATCCTGAGAGCGCGAAGGCGGATTGTACGTCGTAGCGTGACGGGAGTCGTCGCCGACCAGTTGACCGGAACGCGTGTACACAGCAACCGACTCAGCCTCTCCGCGGCGTGTCTGCCCCAGCAGTCCATTGCTCGGTTCATCTTGCGTGTAGAAGCCCTCGCCCGAAGCACCGCTGTAGCCGTTGTTCTGATAGCCGTCGTCATAGCCGTCATCGTAACCGTAGTCATCATCCTGGCCATAACCCTGGTCATAACCCTGCTGGCCGCCTAGGTGCATTTTATTTTTAATTTCGTCAAGGAAACCCATGGTTGTGTCCTCTCACGGTCTAATGCAGGCGCTCTGACAATCAGCGCGCACTTCAGGCTCTTATTTTACTTCAAACTCCGGGCTAAATACTACCCTGCCCAGGCGAACAAGCGTCGAGCCTTCCTCAAGGGCAGGCTCAAAGTCCTCGCTCATGCCACAAGAAAGCTCAGGCAGACACAGATCGGGGTGTGCCGTCTCCAGCTCATCCCTCAACTCACGCAGCCCGGCAAAGGTGCGGCGCGCCACATCCTTATTCCCCCGGGGCGCCATGGTCATAAGCCCCTGCACACAAATTCCCTCAAGCTCCGCAAGCTCGCCGGCGGAGGCACGAACCTCATCGGGCGAAAAGCCGCCCTTGGACTCCTCGCCGCTTACATTGACCTCGATCAGCACATGCTGAGGACCGGCAAGCTCGCCCGCCTCAATCTTGCGGACGGCACGGCTCGAGATAGCCTGCGCCAAATGAAGCGACCCCACCGAATGAATCAGCTCGGCCGCACCCAGCACCGCATTGATCTTGTTGGTCTGAAGATTACCGATCATATCGAAGCGCACCTCGGGCAGCTCCGGATGCTCCGCTAGCCCCGCAAGCTTGCGAACAAGCTCCTGCGGACGGTTCTCGGCAAAATGACGATACCCTGTCTGGATGGCGGCAACGGTCTCATCGACGCCAACGGTCTTGGAGACGGCAATCAGACGTGCGGCATTGTGTGGACGGCCCGCGCGATCGAGTGCGGCATAAAAGCGTTCGAGAATCTGCTCGCGGCGAGCGCGCATCACGTTCAAATAATTATCCATTGCCAATCGCCTCCGCTAACAGCCATACAAGTAGTCCCATGCTAACGCAAGAGCGCGGCCCTGCATGTGCAAGGCCGCGCTCACTTAGGTATTTACAATCTTTCGACGAACGGAGCTACCCTACTCCTCGTCATCCTCGGTATCGTCCTCGTCCTCGAGGTGCTCGAGCAGGTAGCGAAGACCCTCGCTCACCTCGTTAGCGGGCACCTTGGCAACAAAGCGCGCATCGACAGCGGGCCTCATGATGACGCCCTCGCCCGAAGGTACGCGCATGCTCTCGAGCTCATCCTCGTCCGTACGGGCGATATCGCCGGCGTTCATGCGCTGGCCGGTCAAAAGGAAGGTCAGACGGCAGGCGGCATCGATGGAAATCGAGGCGATGCGATCGAGGTAGCGCGAAACCATGATGGCGCGGCGCAGATCGTCATAGTTGCTGTCGTCGTCCATAAACTCGCCCGCGTCCATGCGGTTGAAGGTACGGAAGAACTTCTCATAGGCCGCATGCACCGGCTCGTCCTCGACGGCCAAGTTGCAGATGATGGACATGTCGTTGGTGACGAGCGCGGAAAGCGACGAGCCCAGCACCTGGTATACGGCTTCGGCCTCGGCCTCAACCGTACCGACGAGCTCCTGGGGCAGCGAGATATCGGCCTTGACCATATGACGCGTGGCGCGGCAGATCTGGCGAACCTTATCGGTCATGCGCTGCAGGTTAAAGTCGACGTAGATGATCGTCTGCAGCAAGCGGAAGTCGGAGGCGACCGGCGACTGCGTAGCGATCAGGTTGTAGCACACGGCCTCCAGGTTGGCGCAGCGCGCGTCAATCGAAAGCGTGCGCTTCTTGGTCTTGGTGGCGAGCTTGCGGTCGTCGGTCACATAGGCCTTCACGGCGTCGTGAAGAGCCAGGTCTACAGCCTCGTAGATGCTCAACATCTCGTGACGAGCCTCGACGAGCTGACGGGAAAACAGTTTGCGCATGGTTCACTCCAATCAGTTGGGTGCGGTCATGCCGCCCGCACAGTGAATACGCACCGGACCAGGTCCGATCGGCTCGGGACTAGTCGCACCGATCAGCCAAAGCGGCCGGTGATATAGTCTTCCGTCCGCGAATCCACCGGGCTGGTGAAGATCGCGTCGGTTTGACCATACTCGATGAGCGTGGCGGGCTCGCCGGCAACCTCCTGCAAGAAGAAGGCGGTGTAGTCGCTAATGCGAGCTGCCTGCTGCATTGAATGTGTGACGATGATGATCGTCATCTCGGGCGCCAGCTCGGCCATCAGATCCTCGACCTTGGAGACGGACGTGGGGTCGATGGCGGAGCAGGGCTCGTCCATCAGAAGGACATCGGGCTGCACCGCGAGCACACGCGCGATGCACAGACGCTGCTGCTGACCACCCGAGAGCGCCAAACCATCCTTGTTGAGCTGATTGGATACCTCTTTCCAGAGGTTGGCGCGCTTGAGCGATTCTTCCACGATGTCATCGAGGTCGCTTTTGCTAGTCACGCCCTGCAAACGAGGGCCAAAAGCAACATTCTCGTAGATGGATTTAGGGAACGGGTTGGGCTGCTGAAAAATCATGCCCACGCGGCGGCGAAGGTCGACCGGGTCGACGCCCTCGGCATAGATATCGTTGCCGTCGAGCGTCATGGTGCCCTCGACGCGAGTGCCCTCGATAAGGTCGTTCATACGGTTGATACAGCGCAAAAACGTCGATTTGCCGCAGCCCGAAGGGCCGATAAACGAGGTAATGGCGTTTTTGGCGATGTTGAGGTCGAGCCCCGTCAGCGCATGAAAGTCACCGTACCAAAAGTTGAAATCCTTGGCCGTGATGGCCGCTTGCTCCAGCGTGGGAGCGGACTGATAGACGGACATGGGACTCCTTAACTAGCGGCGTTTGCGCGACAGATAACGCGCAAACAGGTTGAAGGCCAGAATAATCGCCATCAGCAAAAGCGCGGTGCCGTAGGCTGCGTTCATGTTGATGCCGTCATTGGCAAGCAGATAAAGGTGAACGGTCATGGGGCGGCCGGAATCGAGCGGCGAAATAGGCAGGTTGATGGCCTGGCCCATGGTGTAGAGCACCACGGCGGTCTCGCCGATGGCGCGGCCGATGGCAAGTACGATGCCGGTGGCGATGCGGCCAAAAGCCGAAGGAAGCACGATCTTGGAGACGACCTGCCACTTGGTGGCACCCAGGCCATATGCGCCCCAACGGATATAGCGCGGAACGGCGCGGATTGCCTCCTCGGTGGTACGCATGACAATGGGCAGCATCAGAAGTGCGAGCGCCAGGGCGGCCGAAACCATCGAAAGACCCAGGCCCATGGCCTCGACAAACAAGGCGTAGCCAAAAAGGCCCATAACAATGGAGGGCACCGAGGCCAGGGCATCGGCAGCATAGCGAATGATGTCGACGACCTTGCCCTGCTTGGCATATTCAGCCAGATAGACCGCAGCCAAGACGGCAACCGGCGTGCAGATGAGCATGGCGAGCGCCGTCACGTAGACGGTCGAGACGATAGTGGGCCAAATGCCGCCCTCGGCGTTTACGCCCTGCGGCCAGCCAAAGATAAAGTCGAGCGAGATGTGCGGCAGACCGTTGATAACTACATAGGCGATGATGGCGACCAGCACCAGCGTGGTGATATAGGCCGCGGCACGAAACACGCCGAGCATAATCTTGTTGGACAGATCCTTGTTGATGCGGCCCTTCTTACCATGGGAAAGGGCACGCTTGATGCGTTCGCGCGACGAGGTCGTATCGACCGTCGTGTCAACGGAATCGGACATAGCCTACCCCCTCTTCTTCTTGGAAATCAGACGGACGATGCCCACCAATGCGGCGGAAATGATAAACAGGACCACGCCCATGCCAAACAGAGCCGAGCGGTGCAGGCCCGAGGAATAGCTCATATCGAGCGCGATCTGGCTCGTGAGCGTCGAGATGGGGCTCGAGATGCTGTCCGGGATGACCGGAGCGTTGCCAACGACCATGAGCACGGCCATGGTCTCACCGATGGCACGACCCATGCCCAAGACAATCGCATCGACGATGCCCAACTTGGCTGCAGGCAGCACGACCTTGTAGATGGTCTGCCACTTGGTGGCACCCATGGCATAGGATGCCTCGCGAATACCCATGGGAATGGAATTGAGGGCATCGATGGTGAGCGTGGTGATGGTGGGAACGATCATGATGGCGAGCACGAGCCACGCTGTCAGCGCACCAAAGCCAAGACCGCCGGTCAGCTGCGCGATAAACGGACGGATGATGACCATGCCAAAGAAACCGTAGATGATGGAGGGGATACCCGCCAGCAGGTCGACGGCGGGGCTGATGAGACTGCGCACGCGCTTGCCGGCGATCTCGACCAGATACACGGCCGTGCCCACACCCAGGGGCACACCCATGGCGAGCGCACCGACCGTCACCAGACCAGAGCCCGCCAGCAGCGACATGATGCCGTAGTGGCCCTCGGAGGGCGCCCACGTAAAGCTAAAGAAGTCCGCCAGACCGATGTCGGTAAAGACGGGCAACGCCGAGTACGTGGTAAAGACAAAAATCAGGATGACGGTAACGACCGCCAAGAACGCGCAAGCAAAGAAGATCCACTGCAGCGCCTTCTCTTTGAGATAGGTGCTGCGCGACACCAACGCCAACTCACGCTTTTTGGGCGCCTGAGCCTCTCGCTCAATCTGGGGGGTTTCCTGTGCTTCCATGCTACTCACTCCCCTTTCCGTCGTTGGTGACGGGAATAAAGCCCGCCTCGCGAATCTGCTTGTCCATCTTCTCCGACGTCACATAGTCAATGTAGTCCTGTGCACGCTGCGAAGGCGTACCCTTCACAAAGAAGTAAAGGTCGCGCGAGATGGGGTAGCCGCCACTTGCGACCGTCTTCTCGGATGCCTCGACATGGTTGACCGAAACAGCCTTAACCGAAGTCTTAGCGTTGAGGCTCTCGACAAAACCCAGCGAGATGTAGCCAATAGCACCACGCGAACGGGACACGACATCGCGCACCTGGCCCGTGCCCGAAAGAACGGCAGAGCGACGATCGAACGGCGTGCCGTCCATCACGATGGTACGGAAGGCCTCGCGCGTACCGGACGCCTCATCGCGGTTAATAACCTGAATCTTCAGGTCCTCTCCGCCGACTTCCTTCCAGTTGGTAATCTTACCGGCGTATATGTCGCGAAGCTGCTCGGTCGAGAGGTTGTCGACCGGATTATCGTCGTTCACGATGACTGCGATGCCGTCGTGCGCGATTACAATCGGGGTCAGGCCCAGATCCTGCTCGTCGGCATTGAGGCCACGAGACGAGCTGGCGATGTCGGCCGTGCCGTTGCTGACGGCCTCGATACCGGCAGAAGAGCCAAGGCCAGAGACGAGCACGTCGGTGCCGGTCTCCTCCTTAAAGCCCTCGGCCGCAATCTCGGCAATGGGAAGGCAGGTGGTCGAGCCGGCCACGGTGATAGAAGACGTGGAAGATCCCGAGGAGCAGGCACACAGCGTAAGCGTGAGCACTGCCGCGCTTAGGACCGATGCGATCTTTCTCATAGCATCACGCCGATCGCAGCATGGCGCCCACAGGTGCCGCCCTCGTTGCGGTAGGAATAAAAGCGGTCGTTCTGACGAACGGTGGAGAGCTTGGTGTCCACAATGCCGTTCGCTTCGACGCCGGCGTCCATCAACGCCTCGCGAATGGCGGCGGAAAGATCGAGCATACGAGAAGCGGCAGCATCGATGCACGCGAACTCGGAGGCAAAGCGGTCCATAAGTTCTTGGGACACCTCGTACTCGTCACCCAGGATATGGGGCCCAATATAGGCAGAGATGTCGTCTGGCTTGCAGCCAGCCGCCTCGCAGAGCGCTTGGCACGCCTTGGCGGAAATGCGCGCAATCGTGCCCTTCCAGCCAGAATGCACCACGGCAAAGCCGCCGGGAGCCACCAGCACAACGGGAACACAATCGGCAAAGCAAAGCATCACGGGCACCTCATGCGCCGTGCAGACGAGGGCATCGCAGCCCTCGGCAATCTGCTCGCGAATGTTCTCGAGATCATCGGCGCCGTTCGAGGTCACCGTCACGACATTGTCACCGTGTACCTGATTGGGGACAAGCAGGTTGTGCTCGCACTCGGCAATACCCATGGCCTCGAGTACGCGGCGACGATTTTCTTGAACGGCAAAGGGGTCATCGCCAACATGCGAGCCCAGATTAAGTGAGGAGTACGCATCTTCGGAAACACCGCCAGTGCGTTCGGTGAAGGCAAAGCGGACATCGTGTGTCACGCCCTCTACCAACGTAACTCCATCATGGTCGACACGCGAAACGTTGTCCGCACGTGCTGCCATACTAAAGCCTCCTAATAACACGAGTATCGCGGCCAAGCCGCAGCAGTCCGTGCCATACGGCTGCCATACTTCTACAAAAGGATACCCGCAGCGGTAGGGACCAAACGTAAGGGGAACGTAAAGAGATTGGAGACTTTCGTTTACAAACGAGAAACAAAACGGGGTGCATCCAAATGGATACACCCCGTGCAGGTCGTTGAGAAAAACGAACTAGAAGCTACCACGCTTAAGGAAGTCGGGAAGCTCAAACTGGTCGTTACCAAAATTGGGAAGTTCCGTACCGCCGACGTTGCGGGTCGGGGCAAACTGAGCCGAGCTTGCAGCGGGAGCGGTACGCTGAGGCTCGACAACGGAAGCCTTGCTCTGGGACTGCTGGGCAGCGAAGAGCTCGTCCTGACGGTTGACATTAGAGTCGGAGAAGCCCGTAGCGATAACGGTGATGCGCACCTGATCGCCCAGGGACTCGTCGACAACGGTACCGAAGATGATGTTGGCCTCGGGATCGACGGCGTTGGCGACAACGTCGGCAGCGTCGCTGATCTCCTGGATGCCCAGATCCTTGGAGCCGGCGATGGAGAGCAGGACGCGCGTAGCACCATCGATAGAGCTCTCGAGCAGCGGGCTGGAAATAGCCTGCTGGGCGGCGTCGACGGCACGGGTGTCCCCAGAAGAAGTACCGATACCCATCATGGCGGTGCCGGCCTGCTTCATGATGGTCTTAACATCAGCGAAGTCCAGGTTGATGATGCCCGGGACGGTGATGAGGTCGGTGATGCCCTGGGTGCCCTGGGAAAGGACGCCATCGGCAATCGCGAAGGCCTCGAGCATGGTGGTCTTCTTCTCGGCGATGTCGAGCAGCTTGTCGTTAGGGATTACGATCATGGTGTCGACGCAATCGGAAAGGGTCTTAATGCCCTCTTCGGCGCTCTTCTTACGCTTGCGGCCCTCGAAGGTGAAGGGCTTGGTCACGACGGCGACGGTCAGCGCACCGACCTCGTTCATCGCGATATCGGCAACGATGGGAGCGGCGCCGGTGCCGGTGCCACCGCCCTCACCGCAGGTGATGAACACCATGTCGGCGCCAGCGAGTGCCTCGGCGATGTCATCGCGGGACTCATCGGCAGCCTTGCGACCAACCTCGGGATTGGCGCCAGCGCCCAGGCCGCGGGTAAGGTCGGTACCGATGTGGACCTTGATATCGGCATCAGAGATCGCGAGCGCCTGAGCATCGGTGTTGATGGCAACAAACTCGACGCCACGAATGCCCTCTTCGATCATTCGATTGACCGCGTTGGTACCGCCGCCGCCGACGCCGACCACCTTAATGACGGCAAGGTAGTTGTTGATCTCTGTCTCGTGCATGTCGGTCCTCCGAACAAAGGTTATAGCCATAGCATGGGTTGACCCCTGCGCACATTAACCTTCAGGTTGAAAGTAAATGCAAAGGTAAACCGTATTATGTTTGCACATTATGAACGTATCAGTCAAATAATTGACCGTGAAAACCAAACAAACCAGATAAACGGCGTGGTATGGCCCCTCAACAAAGCCACGCACCGACGCTAAGCGGTCGGTGCGTTTCTAAACGTATAGTTGCCGGGAGACCGAACGTTAATGTAGGTTACGCCCTCTACCTGCGACAGAAGCTTGGTCACGACGCGTTCCTTCTTGGCGATATCATCAGAATCGCCCAGCGAGACCTCAACGCCATTATCAAGATTCGCCGAGATGGCCTCGACCGAAGGTATAGAAATATCCTTGATCTGCGCCAAGAATTCGCCGGAAAAACCACGCACGTAATCCAGGCCCGCTTTAACGGCCTTGGAAGAAACAGCCCGCCCCGAGACCGGCTCGACATCAGCCGAGACATCGGTAAGCAGCACGGCCCCGTAGTGCTTGGCCAGCGCCAACGCAGCATCGATACCGCTCAATGTGTTGGCGCCCTCACCCGAAGTGACGACATTTCCCTGGTCGTCCACCTCCACAGAGGTCGAAAGCGGTGCGATCCAGGTGTCATCGTCGCCGATGGCCCAGGCAAGATCGTCGGAACTTATATAAGCGATCGCGGTGACCTTGCGCTCCGTCGGCGTAATGACGAGCGTGTGGGGAAACTGCCGTTGAACGTCCACGCCCGAAACCCACGGGTTCTGCTTGAGATCTTCGGTAATCTGGTCGGGATTTACGTTGAAGAGCGATGTATTCTCGGGCAGACTGATCAGCTGCATGGCATCGTGCTTGGTCACATGCTCGCTGCCCTCGATCTGAATATCGGTAGCGGCAAACAGGCCGGAATTGATAACGACGATGGCAACGACGGCAAGCACGGCCACAGCCGCCAAGATACCGCCCACGATTTTGCCCTTGCCCTTAACGGCAGAGGCGGCCTCGGACGTCTTACTCGCCATGGCGCCAAGCGACGACAGCGGATTGATACCCTTATTGGTCGCAGGTGCCTTAGTGGCGGGCACCGACGTCAACGAGCGCGGCTTGGCAGCGCCCAACGTACGACCGGGATGCGTCGCTTTAGCCCCCAGCGAGGGCTTGGGCGTCACTATGGGGCGAGAGGGCTTGGCACCCATCGCCGACTTAGACGTCACCGAGGGGCGCGGAGCCGGGTGAACCGTCTTTTTTGCGGCAGGGCGTCCACCAAGTTGCGAGCCGACGACCGGACGTTTGGCGGACCGTACGGATCCAGCGGGCTTGGAGGACACAGGGGGCTTGCGTTGAGGCTGGACGGGTGCGCCGGAACGCCCTCCGGCGCGGCGGAAGGTAGGTTTCGATGCTCTAGAAGCCGAGGAATTTGACTTCCGGTCTGAGCTCGATGCCATACGCCTCCCTCACCTTTCCGTGCACATGCCTGATAACCGCGGCCACGTCATCGGCCGAGGCGGTACCGTTATTAACGATAAAATTAGCGTGTACGGGCGAAACTTCCGCACCGCCAACCGAAAAACCCTTTAATCCACAATCCTCAATCAGCTTGCCAACGCTCGCGTCGGGTGGATTGCGAAAGACCGACCCGCAAGAAGCGCGACCCATGGGCTGCGTGCGCTTGCGCCTCGTCAGGTACCGCTCCATACGCTCGCGAATGTCGGCCTTAGGCGCAGGCTTGAGCTTAAGCACGCACTCGAGAATAATCTCGTTACGCGGCAGGCTGCACTCACGGTAGCCCCAGGCAATCTCGGACCCCGCATAATGCTTAATGCCGGATGCCGGGTCAAACGTGACCACATCCTCGACAAGCGAACCTATCCACTCGGTACGCGTACCGGCGTTCATAGATACGGCGCCGCCGACCGAGCCGGGGATGCCAACCGCAAACTCAAGGCCCGAAAGCCCGCGCGACAGGGCATCGTTGACCAAACGTGCGAACATAACGCCCGCGCCAACGGTCAGCGTGCAACCGTCCTCGGCAACAACGGTGCGCTGAAACTCACGCCCCAGCGAAATGACGGCGCCGCGATAGCCCGCATCGGCAACGAGCAGATTAGATCCCTTGCCGATAATGACCCACGGCACCTGCTCACGGTCGAGTACTGCCACGGCACGACGAAGGGCATGATAGCTATGGCACGTCACGAAGAGGTCGGCCTTGCCGCCGATACGATAACTCGTATGACGCGCAAGGCGTTCATCCTCGACTACATCCGTGTCAATCATGCCCGAAAGCGCCATGACGGCGTTAAACAGACCCATAGGGGCTAAGCGTCTTTCTTGGCAGTCAGATACTCGATGAACTCAGGGCCAACGGTCGTAACGTCGCCGGCGCCCATAGTAAGCAGCAAATCGCCCTCACCTACCATCTTCTCGAGCTCATGATTGAGCTCGAGACGGCTGGAGCAGTACACGACCTCCTTGCCAGGGTGCTTGGCGCGCACAGTATCAGCGAGCATCTTGGAGGTTACGCCCGGAATCGGCATCTCGCCGGCAGAGAACACATCGATGAGCAGCAGCTTATCGGCATTGGCGAAGGCATCGGCAAAGTCATCGCACAGCGCCTGCAAACGCGAATAGCGGTGCGGCTGGAACACGACGTCAACATGCTTATAGCCCAGCGACGAGGCGGCGGCAAGCGTCGCCTTGATCTCGGTGGGGTGATGGCCGTAGTCATCGACCACGGTGATGCCGTCAATATCGCCCACATGGGTAAAGCGGCGGCGGACGCCCTCAAAGCTCGAAAGCGCCTCGGCTGCGGCATCGACGTCGAGACCCAGGACATGGGCAACGGTTAGCACTGCCGTGGCGTTGAGCATGTTGTGGCGACCGGGGTTGCTCTTGATCTCGACAGCATGCTCGGTCCCATCCTCAAAGCGAACGGTAAAGTCGCTCTGAATGCCCTTGACATCCGGATGCGCGCAGACGACGTCGTTGGTTTCGGCAAAGCCATAGGAAAGCACGTGGCGACCCGTCGACTTGGCAAGTTCGACCAGATGCGGGTCCTCACCGCAAACGATGACGGTACCGCTCTCTCCAACCAGGCCCATAAACTTGGCAAAGGTGGCCTCGATCTCCTCGATGCCCGAGTAGTGGTCGAGATGGTCGGCCTCGACGTTGGTCACGATGACCACGTTGGGGTTCAGGAACAGGAACGAGCTGTCGGACTCATCGGCCTCGGCGACAAAGTAGTCACCCGAGCCGTTCTTTCCGTTGGTATCGTAACCCTCGACGATACCGCCGATCAAAAAGCTGGGATCCAGACCCATGCGGTCGAGCATGGTGGCACACATCGAGGACGTCGTGGTCTTGCCGTGTGTGCCGGCAACAGCGATGGTGGTGTAGCCGTGGCCCAGAGCCGAGAGCATCTTGGCGCGGGGCCACACAGGAATACCGAGCTCGCGAGCACGCACAAGCTCGGGGTTGGACTCGGGAATAGCGGTAGAGACCACGACCACGTCGGGCTTGACCTCATCGATCGTGGCGGCCTCGTGGCCCACATGAACCTTCACGCCAGCACGGGTAAGCTGACGAATGTAGCGCGAGGTCTTAAGGTCGGAACCGGTAACGGCATAGCCACGCTCGTGCAAAACGAGAGCGATGCCGCTCATGCCGGCGCCACCGATACCGATAAAGTGGGCGCTCTTGAACTCGGGCGCGGAGGTTGCAGTCTGGGAATCAGCCATGTGCTCGTGTACTCCTTGCGTAAACACTGCCTGTAACCCGTTAACTGTACCGCACCTACCGCATCCGCGCGAGCGCAAGCTCGATATCCCGCCTAACTAACGCAAACCCTCTACCGCATCGGCCAAAAGTGCGGCGGCGCGGTCCTGAGCCAACCCGCGCGCCGCCTGACGCATGGCATCGCGCGCTGCAGCGTCATCGACCAGATGCAGCAGCTCCTCGGCAAACGCCGGAGCATCGATATCGGCATCGGCACAAAGCACGCCGGCACCGGCATCGACCAGATAACGCGCATTGGTCGTCTGGTGGTCGGCCGTGGCATGCGGATACGGCACGAGCACCGAAGGCACGGCGAGGGCGGCAATCTCGGCCACACTCGAGGCGCCGGAGCGCGAGAGCACCAGGTCAGCTGCAGCTAGCATGTCGCCCATGTCATCAATGTAGGGCTGGACGCGATAGCGCTTCGTCTCATCGGACGTCAGCGCCAAAGCACGCTCGGTGTCCTCAAAGCCGTCGGCTCCCGTCGAATGCAAAATGTAGAGATTCTCGCGGGTCAGCAGCTCACTCTTGAGCGAGGCTACGCGCTCGTTGAGATGCTGGGCACCGAGCGAACCGCCAAAGACGAGCAGAAGCGTCGCATCCTCGGGCACGCCAAGTGCCTCGCGGCCGCGGGCGCGATCGCCCTCAATGACCGAGCGGCGCACCGGATTACCGGTCATGAGCACATGCTCGGGGTCGCCCTCGCGCTCAAAGACAGAGCGCGCAGCCGGCACCGAGATACACACGCGGGCGGCATGGGAACTCATCATCTTATTGGCCAGGCCCGGAACAGAGTTCTGCTCGTGCAGCAGATACGGAACGCCCGCATCCTTGCACCAGCCCAGCAGCGGGACCTCGACGTAGGCACCAAAACCGATGGCAGCATCGGGCTTGCCAACCTTTGAGAAATGGCTGGCGAGCGAGCGCTTGGCCTTATTGACGCGCCACAGCGAGCTCAGCGCGGTCCAAGGACGGGAGCGGTCGAAGCCCGTGACCGTGATAGGTACAAAATCGAACCCGGCCTCGGGAACCAAACGACCCTCGAGCTTGTGCGACTGGCCCACGAACACAACATGATGTCCGCGGTCGCGCAACTCCTCAGCCAAGGCAAGCGCAGGGTTGATATGTCCCGCCGTGCCGCCGGCTGCGATAGCAACGGTCATCTTATCGGTCATGAAAATCCCTTCGTACGCGCGGTCCCTGATCGTCGGTGCGCAGACGCGCCGACGGGTCCGAATTCAAATTGATTCGATTATATCCGCCGCCCGAGCTTCGGGGGTTCGGGCGTTGGGGACGCCCCTGCGGAGCCGTTCGCGGGCGCGGACGAGCCGCCGGATCGGACGCAGAGCCATCCAAGACGGTAAAACCGTTGCGCGAAGGGCGATCGCCGCGCACATGGGGCACGCCGGCGGTGCTCTCGTCCATAACGGCAAAGCTCTCGCGGCGACGGTCGTACTCATCACGACGGGCGCTCTCGTGCGAGACGCGCAAGATCAGCCCCGCAAGCATAAGCGATACGATAATCGACGAACCGCCGTAGCTGATAAACGGCAGCGGCTTACCCGTCATGGGAAACACGTTGAGGATGCCCAGCGCATTGATCAAAAACTGTACCGCGAGAATGACTGCGGAACCCGATGCCATGAGCGCTCCGCGACGGTCCGCAGCCTGCTCGGCAATGCGAAACGCTGAGTAAATCAGCATCGCAAAGACCAGGAAGAGCATCGCGGTCCCGACAAAACCGACCTCCTCGCCGATAATGGCCAGAATATAGTCGTTGTGTGCCTCGGGCAGATACGAATACTTCATGGTGGAGTTACCGATGCCACGGCCGAACAAGCCGCCCGAAGCAAACGCCATGATGGCAAGCGTTGCCTGATAGCCATCGCCATACTCGTCGGCCCAAGGGTTCAGGGCAACCTGAACACGCACCATGCGGTACGGCTCTGCAACAAGCGCAAACACACTCACGACAATGACGAGAATGATCACGCCGATGATAAACTTGGGGTCTAGGCCCGCAAATAACGCCATACACATGAGGGTCAGCGAGATGATCAAGACGGTGCCATAATCGGGCTGGATAAAGATCAAAAAGAGCGAAATGCCCAAGTAGACGACCATCTTACGAAGGAACTCGTTGATGTTGCCACCGGGCGAAAAGAAACGGTCGAGTATGATGGCCGAATACGCGATGGCAAACGGCTTTAAAAACTCAGACGGCTGGAACTGAATACCGGCGATGTTGAGCCAGCGCGTGGCGCCACGGCTGCCACTGCCGACAAGAAATACCGCAAACAGCAAGAGAATCATGCCGATAAGGAAGACCCTAAGTACATTTTCCCCAAACCAGCTGTCCGGCAAGACGCGAACGATCGCAACCATGGCAAGCACGCCAACCCCGGCAAAGGTAGCCTGTCGAACCAGGAAAAACGTCGCCGAGCCGTTCTCGTGCAATGCCTCGACCGATGACGCCGAGTACACCATCAGCAGACCAAAGCACACTAAAGTAAACAGGCACGCCATGAATATCAAACGAGGGCGCATGATGCGGGCGGGGACGCCGGCAATATAGCGTTCGCTGAGCGTCTGCCCGCCGCGACCGGAACGCGGCGTACTGCGCTGCGAGGAAGCACGGTCCGAGTCGGGCCTCCTCATACCTTGTCGGGGGCTCTCCTCTCTCACCGGCGGCCCCTATTCCATTTGCGATTTCGCTGCGGCGGCAAGCTGGGCCACGTAGTCCTTAAACACGCGGCCGCGCTCCTCGTAGCCCGAGAACTCATCGAACGAAGAACAGGCGGGAGAAAGCAGGATCACGTCGCCTCGGCTCGACAGCGAACGGGCAACGTCGACGGCGTCGCGCAGGTCGTCAGCCTGAGCGATATCAACATCACCATCGACATCGGCCTCGTCCATAGCGGCGGTAAAGCGCTCGCGCGCATCGCCAAAGCAGACGACCGATCGCACGTTGTCCATGACAACGCGGGCGAAGGACTCGAGTGGCGTGCCCTTATCGTGACCACCGAGCAGCAAGATAACGTCGTCGTCGGGAAACGCGGTCAGGGCCTTTTCGACCGCATCGGTGTTCGTTGCCTTGGAATCGTTGACGTAGCGCACGCCATCGATCTCGCCACAGGGCTCAACGCGGTGCTCCAGCGGCTGGAATGAGGCCAGGCCGCGACACACACCGTCGACATCGGCACCGACGGCAAGGGCAGCCGTGGCAGCGCACAGGGCATTGATGACATTGTGATGTCCGGAGATTTTGAGCTCGGACGTGGCGATGAGCGGGGTCTCGACGCCCTTCAGGCGAATGACCATCTTGCCATCGCGCACAAATGCGGCGTCCTCGCCCGCAGGCTCGTCAAAGGCGACCTTGCAGATGCGACGACCCGGCGTGTAGACATACTCATCGAATTCATGGATACCGGCATCCTCGACGTCGATAACCACAAGGTCATCATCGACCATATTCTCGAAGAGCTTAATCTTGGCGAGCGCATAGTTCTTATGGCTCTTGTGCCAGCCCAGATGGTCGGGGGTGATGTTGAGCAGCACCGCCACACGGGGGTGAAGCTCCTGGGTCGTTGCGATCTGATAGCTCGAAAGCTCAGCTACAAACCACTCGTTATGCGCGCGGTCGTCGATTTCGTTCACCGGAGGCTCACCGATATTACCGACAGCAACGCTCGCCTCGCCCGCTGCCTTAAGCAGGTAGTCGGTCAGCGACGTGGTGGTTGTCTTGCCGTTGGTGCCCGTAATGGCGATCCAATTTTGGGGAGACAGGCGGTAGGCAAACTCGGGCTCACCCATGATCTGGACAGCGTGATCGCGGCCAGCCTTAAAGAATGACGAGAACTCCGAGATGCCCGGACACGTCACGCATACATCAAACGCGCCCTCGACCTGCTCGGTTCCGTAGACAAACGATGCCCCGCGCGCCTCGAGCGAGCGCGTGGCATCATTGGGCTCGGACGTGCCGCCGCCGTACACGGTAACGGTACTCACGCGCTCGGGGTGCGCAAGCGCCCAGCGAGCGACATCTAGACCGGACTTACCCTGGCCCAAGACGAGCAGGCTAAAGGAATCTGCAAGAGGCATGAAAAACCACTATCCCAACTGGAAAAACAGGGCAAGGCCCAGAGCGCCAAAAGCGGCAGCGACAATCCAAAAACGGATGACGACCTTAGTCTCGGCCCATCCCTTCTTCTCGAAATGATGATGAATGGGCGCCATAAGGAAGACGCGCTTATGCGTAAAGTGGAAGTAGACGACCTGAATCATGACCGACAGGGTCTCGACGATAAACAGGCCGCCGATGATGAGCGAGACGACCTCGGTATTGGTCATAATGGACGTGCAGGCAAAGGCCGCACCCAAGGCAAGAGAGCCGGTATCACCCATAAAGATGCTCGCCGGATAGCAGTTGAACCAAAGGAAGCCCAGGCAAGCACCAGCGCATGCGGTACAGAAGATAGACAGGTTTACGTCACCGTGCAAAAACGCCATGGCAGCCATGGCAAGCATGGCAATCATGGAGGTGCCACCGGCAAGGCCGTCCAGGCCATCGGTCAGGTTCACGGCATTAGAAAGACCGGCGATCATCAGCCAGCAAAAGACGATGTAGAGCCACGGAAAGGTAAGGCCACCAATGGTGGTCGAGAAGATGCCGAGGTCAATCGTCAGACCGCCAGGAAAACGAATCTCGGGGGCAACGCCGCACCAGCTGACGGCAAGCACGGTAAACGTGACGCAGATAATGGTGAGACCGATCATCTTGGCGTGGGGCGTCAGGCCGAGCGAACGACCGTGCGTGACAGAGGTCAAATCATCGATAAGGCCCAGAACGCCGGTTGCAAGCGTGGCAAGCAGCACGAGCACAAGCTCGGTGGTGAGCTTGCCCATCAAAAGGCACGTCAGCGAAACGGCTACGAGAATGACAACGCCGCCCATGGTGGGCGTGCCCTGCTTAATCAGGTGGCGTTTGGGTCCATCGGCGCGGACCTGCTGGCCGATACCCTCGACCTTAAGAAGCTTGATCCACCACGGCATGAGCAGCAGCGCAATGGCGGCGGCGATGCCAAGTCCCAAAAAGGCCTGGTATGTAGGATACGCGGGGTTCCCGAACATGGGCTAGCACACACCTTCCACAAAGCGGTCGAGCTCGACAAAGCGAGAGCCCTTGACCAGCACAACGTCATGTTTCTCAAGTGCGCCGGCCATACGGTCGAGCACCTGCTGATAATCGGAGAACACCTGGATGCGGTCCTCGTCCATGCCCATCATGCGCGCGGCTTCGGCCATACGAGCGGCCAGCTCACCGCCCACGCACGCCAGCATATCGAGCTTCTTAGCCGCGGCATAGGCGCCCACCAGCTCATGCATGCGGGGGGCCTCGTCGCCCATTTCGCCCATCTCGCCCAGAATCGCCATTCGAGAGCCAGAACACGAAAGCGAGCACAGCAGGTCAAGGCCAGCAGCCATGGATTCGGCGCTGGCGTTATACGAGTCGTCGATAATGCGGGCACCGCTCTTGGCGTGTTTGATCTCCTGACGATGACCGGTAATCGCGATACCCCTAAAGGCAGCATCGATCTGCTCGGGGGTCACACCCAAACGATAGGCAACTGCGGCGGCTTTAACGGCATTGGGAACGGACTGGACGCCGGGAATGGCGAGCATGGTGTCAACGGACTCACCCATGCCAAAGTCAAGCGTAAAGACCGGGCGGCCCTCGTCATCAATGTGAATGCCGCGGGCGCAAACCTCATCAACATCCGAAACACCCGCCAGCATCACGTCGATACCCGCGGGCTCGGCAAACGTCTCACGAATGAACGGGGTGAAGTCGTCTTCGCCGCCCAAAACCAGCAACGGGAGAAGGTCGTCGGCGGCACACATGCCCCCAACAATCTCGGACTTAGCGCGGGCGATATTCTCGCGACTTCCCAGGATTCCAATATGAGAGGTGCCGATCTTGGTCACGATGGCAAGGTTGGGATTGGCGGACCGAGAAAGGCGCTCGATCTCGTGAAAATGGTTCATACCCATCTCGAGAACCAGCACCTCGGTGTCGGCAGGAGCGGCCAAAACCGTGAGCGGCATACCGATCAGATTGTTGAAATTACCCTTGGTGGCCCAAACGCGATAGCGCTTGGCAAGCACTGCCGCAAGGACATCCTTGGTCGTCGTCTTACCGATAGAGCCGGTAATGCCAACCACTAGGCAGCCAAGCTGCGTGCGATAGGCATGTGCCAGGCGCAGCAAAAATTCCTCGGGATCATCGGTGTGCAGGATGGCGCAGCCCTTACGCTGAGCCAGCGATACAAGCTCGGCATTGGGCTCGCGCGTCATCACAACAGCGCCGGCACCCGATTCGATGGCGCGGGAAGCAAAATCGTTGCCGTCGACTTTTTCACCCGGAAAGGCAACAAAAATCGTGCCTTCCTCAACCTGGCGCGAGTCGATAACGCACCCACGGCATACCCGATCGGCTTCTCCCGTCACGGTCCGGGCCCCTGTTGCGGCCGCGAGGTTGTTGACGGCGATCTCTATCATTGCAGCTCCCCTGTAAACCTAATAATGCTATCGGCGTATTGTATCCCAGCGCCGCGCATGCGTGGTGCAGGGCATGTGAACACCCTCCAGATTAATCGACAGCCCTTTTCAGGATTGTAACCCCCTACTTGGTGCGTGGGATACCCAACACATCGAGCGCGTTAGCCATAATGATCTGGAACGGCACGGCGGCAGCATCCGAACCGCTCGGCGTTCCGTCGAGCGTGATATAGCACAAAACCTTGGGTGCTTGCGCCGGGGCAAACCCCATAAAGGACGACATATAGCTCGCTTTGAGGTAGCCGCCTTTTTCATCGGCGCGCTCGGCCGTACCGGTCTTACCCGCCACGTCGTAACCGTCGACGGCGCCCCCGACACCCGTGCCCTCGGAAACGACCGTCTGCATGCACGATATCACCTGGGCGGCGGCGTCCTCAGAAATCGCCTGCTCGCCCTCGCCCCAGTCCTTCTCCTCGCCTTTGCTGGATTTATAAAAGTGCGGCGTCATCATCACGCCGCCGTTGGCAATGCCGCCCACGGCGCGCGCAATCTCGATCGGCGAGACAGACAGCGCTTGGCCAAAACTCATCGAGCCCAACGTGGCACCGTCATACTGGTCACGCTCCTTGACAATGCCAAGGCTCTCGCCGGGAAAATCGATGCCCGAACTGTGTCCAACGCCCCATTTGTCCACGTACGCGGCAAAATCGTCCGCGCCGATCTTACGCCCGACCAATACAAAGCCAACATTGGATGAGCGGCGCATCATCTCGCGCACATCCATGGTCATGGCGTAGTGACGCTTATCGACATCGGTGACGGTATCGTCGCCGACCTTAATGCTCGCCGGCACCTCAAACGACGTACTCGAGCGCACGACGCCCAAGTCGAAACCCGCACCTGCAACGAGCGTCTTAAAGACCGAACCGGGTTCATACGCATCGGTGACCAAGCGCAAGTTCATATCCTCGGTCTTGGCGTTCTCCAGATTGGTCGGGTCGTAGGTCGGATACGAACAGGCGGCCAGAATCTCGCCGGTAGTAGGGTCTGTCACCAAAGCCGAACCGTTCTTGGCTTTGGTCTTCTCGACCGCCTCCGCCAGAGCGTCCTCTGCTGCACGCTGGATATTGACATCCAGCGTCGTCACGATGTCAACGCCATCGATGGCGGCAACCTTTTTATAGGCGCCACCCGCAATATAGCTATCGTCCCTCGCACGCTCTCGTACCAGCGTGCCGTTTGTTCCGGTCAGCAATTTGTCATATTGCTTTTCAAGTCCCGTTAGGCCCACGTTGTCAACGTTCACCACGCCTAGAACCTGCGAAGCCAGATTGCCGTATGGATACACCCGCTTCATCGCCTGCTCAAAGAGCACGCCGGGCAGATTTTTCTTCTTCAATGCCGCGGCATCGTCCTCGTCTACCTGGCGCTTGATATACACCCAGGTGCCATCGGACTGAACCAGCTTGCGGCAAGTCTTCTTATCGATTCCAGTCGCCTTAACCAAGGCCGATACCGTTTTATCGACATCCTCGATCAGCTGTGGATTCACGGCGACATTGCTGCACTCGACCGACGACGTCAGCACGTTGCCGTTTCGGTCGTAGATCGTGCCGCGTTTGGCGTAAAGCGTCTCCGCAAGCAGGCGTCGAGCATCGGCGCGCCCGCGCAACTCATCGGCATTTACGATCTGGTAGTCGGTAAGGCGGATGGCGCCCGCAGCCAGGCCCAAACCGATACAACCCATGACGACATTACGGCGAGGCAATGGCGTCCCCGTAAGCCATTCGGTCGAAGATCGTCTATTCGATCTGCTATTGCGTACTTGAGGGTCATCCGAGCCGCGAAGGCGCGACGTTGGGTCGTTGCCACGATTCGACCCCAAGTTGTAAGATGACCGACCCGATCCTTGATAACCAGAACGTCCCCGCGAAGAGGGACGTCCCTGCCCGCGACTCCCGTCTGGACCGCGGTGATAATCATTTGTCATACTCAGCTACCGTCTTATTACTGGACAGCCGCAGCCGAGCTAGCGCCCGCGGCTGCATCCTGCGAAAAATCAAGTGTAACGCTCTCACTGGGCTCCACCATGCCATAAGCGCCCGCAAGATCGCGAATGCGCGTATCGGCACCATAAACAGAGTGCATGACCTCAAGGTCAGAGCTCTCATCGGTCGCCTTCTCGAGCGTGTTAGTCAGCTCGGCGTTGCTGTTGAGCACCTGGGCCGTAACGCTTGCAAGCGCCACGCGGGCGACGCCAATCGTCATGAAGATAGCCGCAATGATGCAAAACGTTTTAAGAACGCTCATGAAAACCGGGCTTACCGCCTGGTTTGCCTGACGGCCCGCGCCCGTGTAGACATCAAAGCGCGGTGTGCGCTGCTCACGAGGAGCAGCGGGCGCCTGCGGTGCCTCGCGGTAGGCGGGCATGGCGTTCATATCATAGGCGAGTGCTGCGTTTGAGGTGTTGTAGCCCATGATATGCCGCCTCCCATCCCGAGTACGTTGGTAGTGTGTTTAAGCTTCGTTTATGGCGCGAGCGGGAGGTCCAATATCGCGCGCGTAACGCTACAAGCGCTCCGCCACGCGGATTTTGGCTGATCTCGCCCGAGGGTTGCGCGCAACCTCATCGGGTTGGGCAACCAAGGGTTTGCGGGTGATGACCTTGAGTATCGGCACGTTGCCGCACACGCACACCGGAATCTCCGGCGGACACGTGCACCCCTGGCTCATCTCCTTAAAGTGGTTCTTTACGATACGGTCCTCGAGCGAGTGATACGAGATGACGCAGATGCGTCCGCCCGGGTTGAGCCACCTGGTGGCGGCGTCAAGTCCTCTCTCGAGCACATCGAGTTCATGATTGACCTCGATGCGAATGGCCTGGAAACTTTTCTTGGCCGGGTGTCCGCCATGCCGACGAGCGGCAGCCGGAATGCCAGCCTTGATGATCTCGACAAACTGACCGGTGGTTTCAATCGGTTCGGACTCGCGTCGACGCACGATCTCGCGTGCGATCTGCGAGGCGAACTTCTCTTCGCCATAGACGCGTAGAATCCGGGCGAGGTCGTGTTCGTTATAGGTGTTGATGACCTCAGCTGCGTTTAGGGTGTTGTTACCCGGATCCATCCGCATGTCCAATGGGGCATCTTCGTTATACGAAAAGCCCCTGCCAGGGATATCGAGTTGCGGTGACGAAACGCCCAAATCGAACAGGAAGCCATCGACCCCGGGCACCTCGGCCGAGCAAAGCAGCTCGTCCAAGTCGCCAAAGTTGCCCTTCAGCAGCTGATGCGGGACGCCGGGGACCTCGCGGTCCAGACGGGCACCAGCGGCCTCGAGGGCCATGTCGTCCTGATCGACGCCAAGCAAAAGACCCGTCTCCCCCACCTGCGCGGCCATCTTTACCGAATGACCGGCACCGCCAAGGGTGCAATCGCAGACGACAGATCCGCTCTTTAGCTGCAGCGACTCAAGCACTTCGCCGAGCATGACAGGTTCATGCCGATATTCTTGTGTCAAGATCCCACGCTCCATCCGTTACTCATGCCTTGCCCTTACGAGAAGAAGAGGTCCAGCAGAGCCTCATCGTCATCGTCCTCATCGGCCGTAGCACGGTCCCAAACCTCGAGGTGGTCGTAGTTGCCCACAACCGTGACCTCGCGGTCGAGGTTCGCCTGCTTGCGGAGAGACTCAGAAAGACCGATACGACCGGCGCTGTCCACATCCATCGAGGTGGTGCGCTTGTTGATCGCCCTCATGAGTTTCTGGTCGTTGATGTCACGCGGGTTAAAACCCTCGTGGCCCTCACGACCCGCGAAGAGTCCTTCGACCCACTTATCGAAGGCCTCGGCAGAGAACACGTACAGAGCATCGACATCCAGGGCTTTGAACACGCGAACATGCTCTCCAAGCTCCTCGCGAAGGGGTGCAGGCAGGGACAGACGACCTTTTGCATCGAGATTGCGCTCGTATGCACCCGTCATTCCCATGTGCGCCCTCCCCTCGGTTACTCAGATGGCACGTACGCGGGGAACCACCCCGCCTGTCGACGTCATTAATAATATGGGGAACTGCCCCATTTTTCAACATCTTTCCCCACACCTTCCCCCACAACACCCCACCACTCCACCCTTTATGTGCTGTAAAACACCCTCGTTCATATGTTCGAAAACACAACATGTTGTGTTTACAGCAAAGCCGGGATGCCATCTGTAGCAGCCCGGCTTTCAACTTCAACCTTCAAGTTGACCTTGAGGCGAATTTTGTGTCCCTTTACGCGCCGTTCACATCGCCCCCCAAACTTCCCCACCAACGTCACGCGCGACCCACCGGCGCATCGGCGCAAGACAAAAGATGGGGCGGACCCCAGATTGCCGATACGCGCACAAAACCGCGTCACGACAACCTGGGGTCCGTCCCCCATTAGTTGTAAATATGCAGGTCAAAGAGTCGCTAGCGATGCGCCAACGGATGAGCCGCCAGGTAGACCTCGGTCAGCTGCGTGCGGTCGACATGCGTGTAGACCTGTGTGGTCGAAATGTCGGCATGTCCCAAAATCTCCTGTAGCACGCGCAGGTCGGCACCGCCCGCAAGCATATGGGTCGCAAAGGAGTGACGCAAGGTATGAGGATGAAGTCCCACCAGTCCCACCTGACGCCCGTATCGCTCGCATATGACATGAACACTCTGACGTGACAGGCGACCACCGTTCTTATTTAAAAAGACTGCCGGTGTCTTTGACCCGCGGGCATGGGCGGCCAGGCGCCGACGCCCATCAGCAATATATTGAGCCATAGCCCGTGCGGCACTTCCCACGAGTGGGGCAAGCCGCTCCTTCGAGCCCTTGCCGCGCACCAGCACAAAGCCGTCGTCAAAATGAACATCGCCCACATCGAGCCCCACCAACTCGCTCACGCGCAGGCCACATCCATAGAGCACTTCCAAAATGGCATGGTCCCGCAAACCCATCTCCCCTTCCGGGAAATCTTGGTCGAGGAGCGCCGAGACATCCCCTACCGAGAGATACTCCGGAAGGCGCTCCGCCTTTTTGGGCAGGCGCAGTGCAGCCGTCGGGTTTTGGGCGACGATCCCATCGCGAACCAAAAAGGCATGCAAACCTTTCACGGCCGCAACTGCACGCTCCACCGAGGCATCGGAGTAGCCCCCGTCGCGCCGATCACCGACAAAACCCTCTATTATCTGACGGTTCACGCCTTCAAAGGACTCAACACCGGCCCGCTCCAGGTAGGAACAGTAAGTCGTCAAGTCACGACGATATGCCGCGATCGTATTGCGCGCCAAGCCTCGCTCGACCGCAAGGTAATCAAGATACTCCCCCGTCACCGTATCGAGCAACGAGGGAGTATCTTCGGTATGTCTTTCGTTCGCTGGCACCCTTAGTCCGTCGCGAGGTTCATGGGCGTCACCTGCAGGCGATCGATGCCCTCGTGCTGGCCAATCGAGGCGCGCACGAACTCGCGGAACAGAGGCTGCGGCTTGGTCGGACGGCTCTTAAACTCGGGGTGGGCCTGGGTGGCCACATACCACGGATGCACGTCACGTGGCAGCTCGACCATCTCGACCAGACGCTCGTCAGGCGAAAGACCCGAGATAACCAAACCCGCGCCCTCGAGCTGGTCGCGGAAGGCATTGTTGAACTCAAAGCGATGACGGTGGCGCTCATAGACAAGCTCCTCGCCATAGGCCTCGCGCGCAAGGGTATCGGCAGCGAGCTTGCACGGATAGGCGCCCAGGCGCATGGTGCCGCCCTTCTCGGTCACGTCCTCCTGCGAGCTCATCAGGTCAATTACGCTAAACGGACCGTCCGGATCGAACTCGGAGGAGCTAGCGCCGGCAAGGCCGACCACGTTGCGGGCAAACTCGCACACGGCGACCTGCATGCCCAGACAAATGCCCAGATACGGAATCTTATGCTCGCGAGCAAACTCGGCAGCAAGAATCTTGCCCTCCAGGGCACGCTTGCCAAAGCCGCCGGGCACCAAAATGCCCGATGCGTCGCCCAGCACCTCGGAGACGTTCTGCTCGTCGAGGCTCTCGCCGTCGACCAGCTGCACGTCCACATGACGATCATAGAAAACGCCTGCATGATGCAGGGCCTCGATAACCGACAGGTAGGCATCGGGGAGCTGGGTGTACTTGCCCACAACGGCGATCTTGACCTTGTCGGCATGGTGGTTGGCATGATTCTGTTTGCGCAGGAACTCGTTCCACTCGCTCATGTCGCGCTCGCGCGGGTCCAAGCCCAGGCGCTCGCAAATGCGCAGGTCAAAGTCCTGCTCGGCGAGCAGCTGCGGCACGTCGTAAATACTCGCGCAATCTTCGTTGGTAAAGACGCAGTCGGTATCGACGTCGCAGAAGCTTGCGATCTTGCCACGGATGGCATCGTCGATATGGTGATCAGAACGCAGCACAATGATGTCGGGCTGAATGCCAAAGCTGCGAAGCTCCTTGACCGAATGCTGCGTGGGCTTGGTCTTGACCTCATGCGCGGCGGCGATATAGGGAACGAGCGACACGTGGATGTAGCAGACGTTCTCGGGGCCGGCCTCTTTACGGTACTGGCGAATGGCCTCCACGAACGGCTGCGACTCGATATCGCCAATCGTGCCGCCCAGCTCGGTGATGACCACGTCGGAACCGGTCTGCTCCTCGATGCGGCGGAACTTATCCTTAATGGCGTTGGTGACGTGCGGAATCACCTGAACGGTGCCGCCTAAAAAGTCACCGCGACGCTCGCGGGCAATCAGACTCTTGTAGATAGCGCCGGTCGTAAAGTTGGAATCACGGGTCAGATTCTCGTCAATAAAGCGCTCATAATGGCCCAGGTCCAGGTCGGACTCGTAGCCATCCTCGGTCACGAAGACCTCACCATGCTGAAACGGGCTCATGGTGCCGGGGTCGACGTTCAGATACGGGTCGGCCTTCTGCATCGTCACCTTGTAGCCTCGTGACTTGAGCAGACGGCCCAACGAGGCCGCGGTGATGCCCTTACCCAAAGACGAAACTACGCCGCCGGTTACAAATACATGCTTGGTCATATTGAATTACCTGCGCTTCCCGTAGAAGTTTTCCATTCACATCTTACGGGTCTTCATTGTAATACTCGAAAAGCAAGCCGCTCGCTATTTTTCACCCGCATGCCCGCATTTCTCCATCTCGAAACAAAACACCGCCCAAGTAGCTTTGGGCGGTGCAGGCTCGTCGAAACTGCCGTGTTGTTACCGATCGGCAGTCTCATCCTTCAACATATCTTGAACAAGCATGCCGGCACGAACACCCTTAAGGTACCACTCGCCTCGCCCGGTCAGGCATATGCCGTTTGCAAGCTGGCCGCCATCATCGTTATAACGAGAAACGACCTCGATAAGGCCATCAGAATCCAAACGGTCGATTGCAGCGCGGGCACGATACGGCGAAACCCCTACGCACTCGGAGAGTGTCTTGCGCGAGAAACCGTACGGCACACCGTTTCCCTTAGATTGCCGAGCGATCTCCATCAGCACCAGCACCTCGACACGCTTCATATCGTTGACACTCGCACGACCCTTGCCCGCCATGGCAGCCTCCTCAAACCGAGCACGAGCATCAAAAGCACCGCGCATGACCGGCGCATCCCTCGATGGCCGGCAACATCCATCATGGGTAGCCCCGCAAAGGATGTATCCACTGAGGTAATTGTATACCGCGCAAATCGCTTTTGGGCAGGTAAACGGCCTAAATTTCGGCAAATTAAGCCCTAAAAACCCCTAAGCGCCGCATCGGGTGCGCACTCCGATGCGGCGTCTCATCTCAATCTTAGCGATGGAAGAAGCCACGGCGCTCAAACTTGGGCTCACAGCACACGTTAATGCCCAGCTTGCGCAGCACCGTCTCGTCCGTAGGCGAGATAATCACGCTAAAGAAGGCGTCGCAGCCGCGCAGCTGCTCAAGACCCGAAAGAACACGAGTAGCCGTCTCACTCGTGGCCGAGGTGATAGAGAGCGCCATGAGCGTCTCGTCGGTGTGGAGACGCGGGTTTTTGCTGCCAAGGAAATGCGTCTTGAGCTTGCTGATAGGCTCAATCGCCTCATCGCTGATGACCTCGAGCTCAAGATCGACGCCTGAAACATGCTTAAGCGCGTTCATGATGAGCGAGCTCGCGGCACCCAGACGCGTTGAGGTCTTTCCGGTCACTACCGAACCGTCCGGCATCACCATGGCACCCACGGGACCGCCCGTCAGTTGCTCCCTGGTGAGAGCAGCCGAGCGTGCCGGCGAATAGTTCTTGTCGATGCCGGCTTTTTTCATAATGAGTTTGAGACGGTCGACCTGCTCATCGCCCACGCCAGTACGGCGCACGCTTTCAACCGCGGCAAAATAGCGACGCACGATCTCCATCTTGGAGGCATCTCGGCATGCATCGTCATCGGTAATGGCAAAACCAACCATATTGACGCCCATGTCCGTGGGGCTCTGATAGGGGCTCTCGCCCAAGATCTTTTCCATCAGGGCGCGAACAACCGGGAACGCCTCAACGTCTCGGTTGTAGTTGACCGTGGTCTTGTTATATGCCTCAAGGTGGAACGAGTCGATGATGTTGGCGTCATCGAGGTCTGCCGTGGCAGCCTCATAGGCAATGTTCACCGGATGCGTGAGGGGGAGATTCCAGACCGGGAAGGTCTCAAACTTGGCATAGCCGGCAGCGGTGCCATGCTTGTGCTCGTGATACAGCTGCGACAGGCAGGTGGCGAGCTTACCCGAGCCAGGGCCGGGCGCCGTCACGACAACGAGCGGACGCGTGGTCTCGACAAACTCGTTCTTGCCGTAGCCTTCATCAGAAACGATCAGGTCGACATCGTGCGGATAGCCCTCGATGGGATAGTGCAGCTTGGCGGGAATGCCGAGCGCGTTTAGACGATTGCGGAAGACGTCGGCAGCGGGCTGACCGGCATACTGCGTGATGACCACGGCGGCAACGGCAAATCCGTTCCCGCGGAACAGATCGACCAGACGCAGGACGTCCTCGTCATAGGTAATGCCCAAGTCGCCACGGGCTTTGTTCTTCTCGATATGGTTCGCATTGATTGCGATGATGACCTCGACGTCGTCGGCAATGCTCTTGAGCATGCGGAACTTGCTGTCCGGTTCAAAACCCGGCAGCACGCGGCTCGCATGATAGTCATCGAACAGCTTGCCGCCAAACTCCAAATACAGCTTGCCGCCAAACTGCGAGATGCGCTCCTTAATATGAGCAGCCTGCAGCTCGATATACTTCGCGTTGTCGAAACCCTGGCGCATGTATGGCTCCCGTCCCGTTTCCATTTAATGTCCTAGGCGATTATAGCGGAGCAGACCCTCCCCCACCGACGAGGCCGGGGCAGCTAATTTGGGACGGGGCTTTTTTGACTACCCCCACATAAAGGGTAGTCAAAAAAGCCCCGTCCCAAATTAGCTGCCCCAAACGCACTTCCCCTGCACCAGCAATGGCAACATCGCAGGTTGAGCATAAGTCAGCGAGCGCCGTCCAGAACGTACGAGTTGGCATGAAAAAGGCAAGGCATAGACCTTTTGGTCATGCCTTGCCTTTTGAATGACAAATTGTCGTTCTGGGCGGCGCGCAGCGTCAACTGGTTGCGCGGTTCGTAGAACCGCGCAACATAAGAGCGCCCCCTCCCGCGCACGGAACGGGAGGGGGCTAAAGGTAGGAGTCTACCGGTGGGTTGACCCCACCGGACAGACGATGACCAAGTGATCCTCTACAGGATCGTCAAGGTTTCCGTGGGGCACCCGTTGGGTACTTAGATCAACACGCAGGCGACGGTCAGGATGATGGCGCAGACGACGGAGAGAACGACGATGAGCTTAAGGGCAAACTTGAGCCAGGTCGTCCACTCGATCTTTGCCAGGGCGAGACCGCCCATGATGGCACCGGAGGTCGGGGTGAACAGGTTCACGACACCGATGGCGGCGGAGAAGATCATGACCATGACCTCGGGCGAGAAGCCGAGCTTAACAGCCAGCGGTCCCATGATGGGCATGGAGACGGTAGCCATACCAGAGGTCGAGGGGATCAGGAAGGACAGGCCGAAGTAGACCAGGAAGCTCATGGGAGCGAAGATCACGCCGGACAGACCAGCCAGGGCACTGGCGGCAGCGTCGAGGACGTAGACGTCGAGACCGGTGTTGGCCATGAGGACGGAGATGCCACGGGCGAGGGCGATGACGAGAACAACGGACATCATGTCGGCAGCGCCGGTGATGAAGGTGTTAACGATCTGCTTCTCGGACAGGCCACCGATGATACCGATCAGGATAGCCATGAGGAAGAACCAGGTGGAAGCCTCGTCGAAGTACCACTGGCCAATGGGCAGGCCGGTGATCAGGGCAGACCAGCCCTGGACGACGGTGTTACCGTCGGCATCGTAGACAGCGCCAGCGTCAAAGAAGTTGGCAACGCCCTCGTTGAGGTCGGCCAGCGGAATGAAGCCGACGATCATGACGACGAAGGTGAAGGCAAAGGCGATCAGAACACCCTTCTGACGACCGGTGAGCTTGACCTCCTTGTTAACCTCGGAAGCAGCCTTGCCGTGAGCCTCTTCGGCGCCCTTGAGCTCCTGCATCGACAGGATGGTGGAACCCTTGTCAGCCTTGACCTTCTTGGCATAGCCCATGACGAAGAAGATGGAAATGGCCGTGGTAACAATCCACAGGACGGCACCGAGGCCGATGATGATGGACTGGTTGACCTCAATGCCAACGCCGGTCAGAGCGTCGACGGCAGCACCGACGGCGAACGGGTTAACCGTGGAGCCCAGGCAGCCGCAGCCAGCGCCGAGCAGGACGGTAGCGGCGCCGACCATGGGGTCGAAGCCGGCAGCCATCATGGTAGCGGCGAGCAGGGCGTAGAAGGGAACGGTCTCCTCGCACATACCATAGGTGGTACCACCGAGGGAGAAGATGAGCATAAGGACAGGAACGAGCATGATCTCGTTGCCCTTAAGCTTCTGCACCAGAACGGCGATGCCGTTGTCCAGGGCGCCGGTCTCGGTCATCATACCGAGGAAGCCGCCCAAGATCATAACGAAGAGGCAGACGGGCAGAGCGTCAGCGAAGCCCAGAATCGGGGCGGTGCAGAAATCGCTCAGGCGGGCTGCAGTAACAGCGCCGCCGGACGTGCCGGAGACGATAACGGTAATCACTGCAACAATTGCCAGCAGAGCTAGAAGAATGGTGAACGATGAAGGCATACCGCGCTTTTTCTTAGCGGTCTCAGTCATAGTTCTCATCCCCCCTTCATAAATCATTTAACTTTCTCGCGCGAAGCGGATCTTCCGTGCCGTGCCCACCGCCCGACGCAAGATATTTACCAGACAAACCGCTCGGGGTGTGCAGCAATACACCCCGAGCGAAATGCTTAAAGGCTCTTACTTGAGCGTTGCGTACATGACAGCCTTGATGGTGTGCATGCGGTTCTCGGCCTCGTCGAAAACCTTGGAAGCGGGGCTCTCGAAGACCTCGTCGGTGACCTCCTGCTCGGTAATGCCGAACTGCTCGCACTTCTCGGCGCCAATCGTGGTGTTGGTGTCGTGGAAGCTGGGCAGGCAGTGCAGGAAGATGGCACCCGGGTTGGCCATAGCCATGACCTCGGAGGTGACACGATACGGGGTGAGCTGAGCGATGCGCTCGGCCCAGACCTCGTCAGGCTCGCCCATGGAGACCCACACGTCGGTGTAGATAACGTCGGCACCGGTGACGCCGTCCTTGACGTCGGTGGTCAGCTTGATGGTGCAGTCGTTAGCCTCGGCGATAGGCTTGCAGGCCTCGATGACGTCGTCAGCGGGCATGCACTCCTCGGGGCCACAGGCCACGAAATTCATGCCGAGCTTGGAGCAGACAACCATGAGGGAGCGAGCAACGTTGTTCTTGCAGTCGCCCATGAAGACGAGGGTCTTGCCCTTGATGTCGTAGTTGAAGTTCTCCTGGACGGTCAGGATGTCGGCGAGCATCTGGGTGGGATGCCACTCAGTGGTCAGGCCGTTCCACACGGGCACGCCGGACTTAGCGGCGAGCTCCTCGACGTCGTCCTGGGCAAAACCACGGAACTCGATGCCGTCATACATGCGGCCGAGAACGCGGGCGGTGTCCTCGATGGACTCCTTCTTGCCCATCTGCGACGAACCCGGATCGAGGTAGGTTACGCCCATGCCCAGATCCATGCCGCCGACCTCGAAGGCGCAGCGGGTACGAGTGGAGGTCTTCTGGAAGAGCAGAACGATGTTCTTGCCCTCGAGATAGCGATGCGGAACGCCAGCGCGCTTCATGTCCTTGAAGTTCTTGGAGAGCTTGAGCAGGTACTCGATCTCCTCGGTGGTGAGGTCGAGGAGCTTGAGGAAGCTACGGCCGGAGAGGTTAACACCCATGGTTCGTTTCCTTTCGAAAAATGAATTACGCAAGTTATTAGTGTTGCCCGTTTGACGGGCAAAACCGGTGCGGTTGTAGGGGGACCGCACCGGAAACGGAAAGACTTAGAGGTCCTCGCGCCAGAAGGGCATGCTCATGCAGCGCGGGCCGCCACGGCCGCGGGAGAGCTCGGCGGAGGGCACGACGAGAAGGTCCAGGCCCTCCTTGTACAGCACGTCGTTGGTGACGGTGTTGCGGGCGTAGACGCAGATCTTGCCGGGCTCGACGCACAGGGTGTTGGAGCCGTCGTTCCACTGCTCGCGGGAGGCCGCGATCGGGTCGCCGCCGCCGCAGGGGATCAGCTTGACCTGGTCGACGCCGGTGGCGTCCTCCAGGACGTGCTCGAGGGTGTCCTCGATCAGGCGGATGTTCACGTCGCCCGGGTTCTTGCCGGCGGTCAGCTCGTAGACGCGCAGGGTGCCCATGATGGCGGGGTGGATCGTGAACTTATCGACGTCGATCTGGGTGAAGACCGTGTCGAGGTGCATGAAGGCGCGCGAGACCGGGATGTCGAAGGCCAGGATGCGCTCGACCTTGGAGTCGGAGTTCCAGAAGATGTTCTGGGCCATGACGTCGATAGCGGCGGCCTGGGTGCGCTGGGAGATGCCGACGGCGAGGGTCTTCTCGTTGATGTTCAGCACGTCGCCGCCCTCGGTGTGGAACTGGCAGTCGCGGCGGAAGTACAGGGAGACGTCCTTGTAGTCGGGGTGGTACTTGAAGACGTACTTGCCGTACAGGGTCTCGCGGTTGCGGGTGACCGAGTACATGCGGTTGAGGTTGACGCCCTCGCCGACGACCGCGAACGGGTCGCGGGTGAAGTAGAGGTTGGGCATCGGGTCGATGATCAGGTCGGACTCGGACTCGGAGTTGACCAGGGAGTCGAGGGTCGTGGAGGCCGTGAGGGGCATCTCGATCTCGGCCTTGGTCATGCCGGCCATGGTCTTCTTGACGAACTCGAGGTTGTCCTCGATGGAGTCCAGCTTCTCGCGGACGATCTGCGGCATGTGCTTCCCGCGGATGCCGGCCTCGGCGATGTACTGGTCGGTGAACTCGGCGCGGGCGCCGGGGACCTGGTCGAACACCTCGGCGACGAGGTTCTCGAGGTAGAGCACCTCGACGCCCTGGTCCCTCAGGATCTGGGCGAAGGTGTCGTGCTCCTGCTGCGCGACCTCCAGGAACGGGACGTCGTCGAACAGGAGCCGCTCGAGCTCGTCGGGCGGCAGGTTGAGGAGCTCGTCGCCGGGACGGTGCAGGCAGACCTTCCTGAGCTTGCCGATCTCGGAAGGCACGTGCAGACCTTTCGTCATGGCCTCCTACCTTTCTTTCGGGCCCTTGTCAGGGCCGATTCGTTAGCGCCCCTCCGTGTGAGGCGTTATTGCTGACGACATATTTATATCCAAAATCAACCCATACTTCCACCTTGCCCCCGAACGGTTTTTTATAGGGGGTGAACGGCATACACATATACTTCACGCATGGCACACTTTGATTTAATAAAGTTTATTTACGTGCTTAAACGCGTTTTCAATCCAAAAATCAAATGGAACTAAACTTTGTTAAACCACCCTCAGATTGCATATTTCGTGCAACGATTTGAATAGAATTCGCAATTCTTGCTGTCTCTCAACCATTTTAATTTTTATTCATAAAAAAGTTTGTCCTATTCATTTTTAGCAAACAGATTACCGTTTACCAGACGTTGGATACCGTTCACCGGAAACTTAGTATAAGGCCCGTCGAATACCCGATCGATCTTGCGTCCCCATTTGTAACAACTTGACTTTTCCGGCGGCAAAGACATGCAGACCCGCTCCCCAAAAGGGAGCGGGTCTGCATTCGGTACACCTAGGGCCAAGTAAGGTTTAGTCCTTCGAGGGCCTCAAGGGATTAGCGATCGAACTCGGCCAGAGCCTCGCCCAGAAGCCTCAGGCCCTCGCGAAGAACATTTTCGCTCGCGCAGTAGCCCAGGCGTGCGCCGCAGGGAAGCTCAAAACGGCTGCCGGGCACCAGCAGCACTCCCCTCTCGGACAACAGGCGCTTGCAGAACTCCTCGTCGTCCTCGGGAATATCAAGCTGGATAAACGAGGTAGACACGCCCTGCGGGGCCGTCCAGGAAACGCGATGTTGCGTATCGATCCAAGCCTGCGCGATATCGCGATTGCCAGACACGATCTTGCGGTTGCGCTCGAGAATCTTGTCCTTGTGCTCAAGCACATAGGTCGCCAGGGCATCGTTGAACACGCCGCCGCAGATCATGGTGTAATCGCGATAGGTACGGATGCGATTGGACACCTCTTCGTCGGCCACGACCCAACCCACGCGGGCTGCAGGCGTCGAATAGGTCTTAGATACCGAGTTGGTGACAATGGCCTTCTCATACACGTCGACCATCGACATAAAGGACTCGGTGTTCTCGAGCGGCAGATACACCTCGTCACACAGCACGTAGGCGCCCACCGAACGGGCGATCTCGGCAATCTGACCGAGCGTATCGGCATCAAGCACCGTACCGATGGGGTTCGATGCGTTATTGATGCAGATAAGCTTGGTGTTGGGGCGAACCAGGCGCTTGAGTTCCTCGATATCGGGCTTCCAGCCGAGCTCCTCGCGAAGCTCCCAATACTCGACCTCGGCGCCCAGTGTACGCGGGATCTCGTAGAGCGGCGCATAGGTAGGCCACTCGGCAATCACGTGGTCGCCGGGCTCGACAACGGCCATGATGGCGTTGAGGTTGGCACCCGTGCAGCCATTGGTCTGAAGAATGTGATCGGGATTGACCTCGCGACGATAGAGCTTGGCGACCTCGGCCTTAAAGTCGGGCGAGCCCTCGATCCAGCCGTAGTTCATCTTCTCGCGGTCCAGGCGCTCGTAGAAGGTAGCGCCGTCCTGCTCGTCGAGCGCGCGCAACTCGCCCATGGTAAGCGACGAGATCGTCGACTGGGCGATATCCCACGTAGCGCTCTTCTCCCAAACGTTGAGCCATTCCTCAACGCCGATTGTCTTGATATCCATGGCTAGGCTCCAATCGCTAGAACACGGGGATGATGCCGGCGAAGGTCATGGGAATGGAGATGATGCCCAAAAGGGCGATCACCACGGCACAGATAACCTGGCCGTTGCCCATGGACTGACCAGACTCGGTGAGTGCCTTGCGATAGAACAGGAAACCGGGAATGTAGCCCAGACAGGCAAGCAGCAAGAAACCCCAGCCGGTAAAGAGCACACCGACGACCTGGAACACCAGGGCGAGGATACCGATAAGAGCCTGGCCCGACTCGCCGCGCTCGCGAGAGAGCTTGACCTGATAGGCAGCAGCGTAGGCCCAGGTGACAACGATGGTCACGGTGCACATGGAGATCGCGAAGGTATAAGCGTCGGCAGCGAACGTGGCGATGATGATGAACGCCTCCGTCAGGGCACCGACGATAATCAAGGCCATCTGCGGCGCGCCCTTGGCGTTGACCTCGCCCCAGGACTTGGGAAGCAGACCGTGGTCGGCCATCATCGAGGAGACCTCGGCGGGAAGCATGGTAAAGGAGAGCCAGGAGCCGCACACCGAGATGATGATGGCCCAGGAGATGAAGGCGCCGCCCCAGCCGGGAGCAAGCTGCTCGAACACGGAAATGGTGGCAGGCTTGGGAGCCGCAACCAGATCGGCATAGTCAACAACGCCGTACGGAATGACGGAAGCGCCGATGTAGAGGGTGAGCAGCACGATCAAGCCGATGATAGTGGCGGAGCCGACTTCACTCTTGCGCTTAGCGCGACCGGACATGACCGAAGCGCCCTCGACGCCGATGAAGACCCACATCATGATCAGAATGCACTGCGTGACCTGGTTGGCAACGCTTCCGAGTTCAACGCCGTTGGCGGCGATGATCGTGGCATTGCGCGCGGCGGTGCCCCAGAAGTCGGCGGTAAACACACCGGCATTAAAGGCGAAGCAGGAAAACACGATGAACAGCAGGATGGAGGCAATCTTAATGACCATGACGATCGCGTTGAAGGCCGCAGCGCTCTCGACGCCGCGAATGACCAAGAACGTAATACCCCACAGGACCAGCGACACGACAACGACGCCGACGACAGCGGGGTTTCCGGTCACGGGATCCGAGAACACGCCCGGCATGATCGTGCCCAGGCAATAATCGGAACCCAGGACCTGGGCGATCATGGTGCCAAAGCCGACATTGCCGAGCCAGGCGGAAAGCCAATAGCCCCAGCCGGAGATAAATCCGTGGAAAGGACCGAAGCCCTCCTCCGCGTACGCGCAGGCGCCGTCAAGATCGGGGCGCTTGGAACCCACGTTGGCGAGCGAGAGCGCCAGCATCAAAAAGCCCAGGCCGCAAACGACCCAAGCGATGAGCGCAGCACCAGGAGAGGCGACGTTAGCGAGCTGACCGGTAAGGGCGAAGACGCCCGTGCCGATGCAGGAGGAAACGACCATGCCGACAAGGCCGAAAAAGCCGACACCGTTGGGGTTATCGACACGACTGTCTTTAGACATAATGGCCACCTTATCTGTTGTTGAATTAGCTTCATTAAACAAGAATGGGGCGGTGCGAAAGATCCGCACCGCCCCAATGGGAGACATCTAATGGCAGTTAGACGTTTGCTTTAAGACCTGTACGGGTCTTTGAAAACCTTAGAGGTCCTCGCGCCAGAAGGGCATGCTCATGCAGCGCGGGCCGCCACGGCCGCGGGAGAGCTCGGCGGAGGGCACGACGAGAAGGTCCAGGCCCTCCTTGTACAGCACGTCGTTGGTGACGGTGTTGCGGGCGTAGACGCAGATCTTGCCGGGCTCGACGCACAGGGTGTTGGAGCCGTCGTTCCACTGCTCGCGGGAGGCCGCGATCGGGTCGCCGCCGCCGCAGGGGATCAGCTTGACCTGGTCGACGCCGGTGGCGTCCTCCAGGACGTGCTCGAGGGTGTCCTCGATCAGGCGGATGTTCACGTCGCCCGGGTTCTTGCCGGCGGTCAGCTCGTAGACGCGCAGGGTGCCCATGATGGCGGGGTGGATCGTGAACTTATCGACGTCGATCTGGGTGAAGACCGTGTCGAGGTGCATGAAGGCGCGCGAGACCGGGATGTCGAAGGCCAGGATGCGCTCGACCTTGGAGTCGGATTTCCAGAAGATGTTCTGGGCCATGACGTCGATAGCGGCGGCCTGGGTGCGCTGGGAGATGCCGACGGCGAGGGTCTTCTCGTTGATGTTCAGCACGTCGCCGCCCTCGGTGTGGAACTGGCAGTCGCGGCGGAAGTACAGGGAGACGTCCTTGTAGTCGGGGTGGTACTTGAAGACGTACTTGCCGTACAGGGTCTCGCGGTTGCGGGTGACCGAGTACATGCGGTTGAGGTTGACGCCCTCGCCGACGACCGCGAACGGGTCGCGGGTGAAGTAGAGGTTGGGCATCGGGTCGATGATCAGGTCGGACTCGGACTCGGAGTTGACCAGGGAGTCGAGGGTCGTGGAGGCCGTGAGGGGCATCTCGATCTCGGCCTTGGTCATGCCGGCCATGGTCTTCTTGACGAACTCGAGGTTGTCCTCGATGGAGTCCAGCTTCTCGCGGACGATCTGCGGCATGTGCTTCCCGCGGATGCCGGCCTCGGCGATGTACTGGTCGGTGAACTCGTCGCGGGCGCCGGGGACCTGGTCGAACACCTCGGCGACGAGGTTCTCGAGGTAGAGCACCTCGACGCCCTGGTCCCTCAGGATCTGGGCGAAGGTGTCGTGCTCCTGCTGCGCGACCTCCAGGAACGGGACGTCGTCGAACAGGAGCCGCTCGAGCTCGTCGGGCGGCAGGTTGAGGAGCTCGTCGCCGGGACGGTGCAGGCAGACCTTCCTGAGCTTGCCGATCTCGGAAGGCACGTGCAGACCTTTCGTCATGGCCTCCTACCTTTCTTTCGGGCCTTACTGGCCGAATGTATCAGCGCCCCTCCGTATGGAGCGCTGCTTGCTGACAGCTCTAGTTATATCCAATTTCCACCCGCAATTCCACCTCGCCCCCGAACGGTCAACAAAGTACGATGAACGGTATATCGCATATGATTTCCCATGATGCACTTCAGTTTCGTAAAGCAGATTTTCCTAGGTAAACGTTATTTTTCTAGGAAATCAAGATTGAACACTCAAAGTTATCCATGATTCAAAATTGCATAGCGAAAACGGTTTTCTGCATATAAATGACGCTTGTCCTCGATTCGACCTAAATTCGATTATATTCAGCTTGCTATCATTCTTATTCATACATTCTCACCAGTTGAGTGAGGATATAGATCGCTTGTTCAAAGCACCGGACGTTAGTGCTTCGGATCGTCAGCGTAATAAGTAGGTACAGATACCGTTCGCGCGATACGTCCGTGCCATAGGTCGACTAAATTGAGACAATAGCAAACAGTGTTAGGCTACCGTCCCTTTGGGGACTGAACGGACAGATGCATATGCCGAGCAAAATCGAAAAGAAGCAGAACGCCGCCAAGCTGCGCAAGAAACCGCGCGATTTCTCGTATACGCAAAATCGAGAGCTTAGCTGGCTGCGCTTTGATAACCGCGTACTCGACGAAGCCTTCGATGAGTCTGTGCCACTGTTCGAGCGCCTTAAGTTCGTCTCGATCTTCGAGTCAAACCTCGACGAGTTTCTCATGGTGCGCGTGGGCGGCTTGTCCGATCTGGCAGAGCTCAAAAAACAGCCCGTCGACAACAAGAGCAATATGACCGCCTCCGAACAGGTCGATGCTGTCATGGCAGAGCTGCCCGGGCTCCTTACCCGCTGGGAGTCGATCTTTAAGAGCATCGAGGACAAGCTCGACGCTTTGGGCGTTCACCGCGCCCGCATCGATTCGCTTACGCCCGAGGAACATACCTTTGTAACCCGCTACTTCCAGGCCTACGTATCACCGGTCATCTCGCCGCTGGTCATCGATCCGCGCCATCCCTTCCCCAACCTGCGCAACGGCGCGCTCTATCTGGCTTGTGGCCTGGACGGCATCACCGACGAGGAGAGCCTGCTGGGCCTTATCGAGATTCCCGCCTCGATGAACCGCGTGGTCGAAATCCCCTCGCCCACCGGCACCTACTCCTACATTCTGCTCGAGGACGTCATCCTCGCCTGCCTGGACAGCTGCTTCGGCTCCTATAAGCCGCTCGACCGCGCGCTCATCCGCGTCACCCGCAACGCCGACATCGATCCGGACGGCGAGGGCGTCGAGGAGGAAGAGGATTACCGCCAGCACATGAAGCGCATCCTCAAGAAGCGCCTGCGCCTGCAGCCGGTGGTGCTCGCCGTATCGGGCTCGCTCGAAAAGCCAACGCTCAAGACCATCCGCAAAGCGCTCGAGCTTTCGCGCCGCTCGGTTTTTACCTGCGATATCCCGCTCAACCTGGGCTATGTCTTTGGCATCGAGGGCAAAATACCCGAGCATCTACGAAACGAGTTGCTCTTTACGCCGTTTAGGCCGCAGCCCAACCCCACCATCGATATGACCCGCTCCATCCGCGATCAGGTGCTGCAGCACGACAAGCTGCTCTTTTACCCTTACGAGACCATGAATCCGTTCTTGGACCTGGTGCACGAAGCAGCCTACGACCCCGAGTGCATCTCGCTTCGCATCACGCTCTACCGCGTGGCCAAACAAAGCCGCCTGTGCGAGTCGCTCATCGATGCTGCCGAAAACGGCAAAGAGGTTACAGTGCTCATGGAGCTCCGCGCCCGCTTTGACGAGCAAAACAACATCGAATGGGCCGAGCGGCTGGAAGAGGCCGGCTGCACCGTTATCTACGGCTCCGAGGGCTTTAAATGCCATTCCAAGATCTGCCAGCTCACCTATCGCGAGGGCATGGCGCTTACCCGTCTGACGCTTTTGGGTACCGGCAACTTTAACGAGAAGACGGCCAAGCTCTACAGCGACTTTATGCTCATGACCGCGCATCCCGGCATCGGCGAGGACGCCAACCTGTTCTTCCGCAACCTGTCGCTGGGCAACCTGCGCGGCGACTACCGCTTCCTGGGCGTGGCGCCCGTGGGCCTCAAGCCGCTCATCATGCGCGGCCTGGACCGCGAGATTCAGCGTGCCCTTGTCGGCGAGCCCGCCCGCGTGTTCTTTAAGCTCAACTCGCTTACCGACCGCGAGGTCATCGACAAGATCGCCGAGGCATCGTGTGCCGGTGTGCGCGTGGACATGATCATCCGCGGTATCTCGTGCCTCAAGCCCGGTGTTCCGGGCAAGACCGAGAACGTGCACGTGCGCTCCATCGTCGGACGCTTTTTGGAGCATGCGCGCGTCTATGCCTTTGGCGTGGACTCGGATATGATCTACCTGAGCTCGGCAGACATGATGACGCGCAACACCGAGCACCGCGTGGAGATCGCCTTCCCCGTGCTCGACCCCACCTGCCGCGCCCAGGTGCACGAGTACATGGGCATGCAGCTGCGCGACAACGTGAAGGCACGCAGTCTGACGAGTGACGGCACCTGGATTCCCGTGGAGCGCAAAGAAGGCGAGAAGCCCTTCAACTCGCAGGAAGCTCTGCTGGAGCGTGCCTATCGCAACGCCGGGGCCGTCGCCAAGGCAGAACCTACGCTCGCATCCAAGCCTGAGCTCGAACCGCAGCCGGCCGCACCCGAGGTCCAGAAGGTTCAGGCAACCGTCATAGAGCCTGAGTCCGAGCCTGCTCCTCGGCCCCAACCGCAGACGGCCAACCCCGCGTCCCAGAAGGGCGCCCGCCGCGAGAAGCCCGCTGGCAAGACCAAGACCATCGAGCGCCATCGCCCCGGTCGCGTGCGCATGGGACTGGGCCTGATCGGCCTAGGCCTTAAGACGCTCATTACCGGCAAGACGAAATAGACGTTTGTAGAAGCGCCCCGTATTTGAGGAATACCCCAAATACGGGGCGCTTTTCACTGCTACCATGGTTGCGAACAATACCGCGAATGACAGGCAGGAACATGAAGCTCACCATAGAATCGATGACCTACGGCGCCGACGGACTGGCGCACGCCGACAACGGCAAGGCCGTCTTTGTGCAGGGCGCCGTGGCAGGCGACACCGTCGAGGCCGAGATCGTGCAGGACGGCAAGTCGTTTATGCGCGCCCGCACGACCGAGATTCTGGAGCCGGGCCCCGATCGCATTCAGCCCCCCTGCCCCTTCGTGGGCGTCTGCGGCGGTTGTTCGTGGGGCAATCTCTCGCGCACCGCGCAGCTTGCCGCCAAAGAGCAAAACCTGCGCTCCACGCTCGAGCGCATTGGCAAGTTCGCCCCCGAGCAGGTCAACGATCTTGTCCAGCCCATCCGCCACACCAAGGACGACTGGAGCTACCGCAACAAGATTGAGCTGGAGCCCACCCTCGTTAACGGCCGCGTTCGCCTTGGCATGCACGGCGTCGATCCCAGCAAGATCGTCACCGTAGATTCGTGCCCGCTGTTCGATAAGCGTTTTCCCAAGGCGCTCAAATCGGTCGTCGGCGCGCTCAACTATCTGAGCGGCAGTCACGATCTGGGTCTGGAGCGCGTGGGCATTCGCGCTTCGCGTCGCACCAAGGCACTCGAAGTCGCACTTTGGACGCCCACGGGCTCCTTCCCGCGCTCGCAGGTCTCGCGCGTGTTGGCAGACGCCGCTCGCCCCACGAGCGTAGTGCGCGTCATGAGCAAGGGCGAGAAGAAGGCCCGCCGCGTCTCCAAGGTGGAGATGCTCGCCGGCGAGGGCTCCTGGACCGAGAACATCGCCGACGGCCAGATGCGCCTTTCGGCCCCATCGTTTTTCCAGGTCAACACCAAGGGCGCCGAGATTTTGATCGAGCTTGTCATGGAGGCGCTCGACCCGCAAGAAGATGAGCTTGCCATGGATCTGTACTGCGGCGCCGGCACCTTTACCCTACCGCTCGCCCGCCGCTGTGATTTTGTTGCCGCCGTCGAGGCCTACGGCCCGGCCGTGCGCGACCTGCGCCGCAACCTCGAGATCAACAAGCTCGATAACGTCGATGTCATCGGCGGCGATGCCGTGCGCGAGTTCCCCGACCAGGATGCCGATGTCCTGGTGGTCGACCCGCCGCGTGCAGGTCTGGCACCCGAGGCAATCGACCTCATCGCCAGCACGAGCGCCCGCGACGTGGCCTACGTGAGCTGCGATCCGGCGACTCTGGCACGCGATCTTAAGTGCTTTGTCGAGGAAGGCACCTTCTCCCCCGTCAAGATCACGCCGGTCGACCTGTTCCCGCAAACCTTCCACTGTGAAACCGTCGTCCATCTCAAGCGCAACTAGACTGTTTGCCCAAGACCACACCCGATGATTTTTCTGGGACGGGGATAAAAATAAATTTGTTCCGAATGATTATTTAATCCCCGTCCCAAAATTAAACCGCCCCCCATTTCTTGGACATTGAACTGCCGCCCGAGAAAGCTAAACGCCTTCTGGCAGGTTGTCCCGGACCGAGGGCGGCCGCCTCGACCGCCCTCGGCCCTCACCCACCTCAACTGCCCTCAACTACATAGAGCTGGTCGAGAAGGGCCCAAGCTAGCAGGCGCCCTCCTCGTCGTCGTTGGGCCGGTAGGTGATGAACTCGATAACAAAGGCCAGGACGGCAGAGACGAGCGAGGCGATGATCGCGAAGATCATGTGGGAGATTCCGGCGCCACCAGGGGTCCCGTCGATGAAGTTGAGCAGGTTGAAGACACCGAGGCCACCCGAGATGTACATGAGGGCGCCCGTCATTCCCACGATGGCGCCGCCCACGGCGGAGCTCAGGCATGCCACGACGAACGCGCGCTTGTTGGGGAGGGCGATGCCGTAGATGCCCGGCTCGGTGACGCCGAAGAAGAAGGCGGAGATCATCGCGGGAAGGGCGATGCCGCGGAAGCGCTCGTCCTTGTTTCTAAGATACATGGCAAAGATGACCGCTCCGAGCGCGAACCCGTGGCCGATGGTGGCGGCGAGCACGCTGTCGTGGCCGAGGGTGTTCAGGTTCATGATGGAGATGGGGATGAGGCTCCAGTGGAAGCCAAAGATGACGAGGCACATCCACAGTCCGCCGACCAGGGCGCTGCCCAAGACGGAACCAACCACGGGAAGCTGGAAGATGAACGAGAACGCCGCGCTCAGCAGGTTGGTGATGAGGGTGGCCACCGGGCCGATGACGAGGTAGCCCAAGACGATGGAGACCGTCATCGTGGCGAGCGGGACGAGGAACATCTTGAGCGCAGCCGGCATCCAGCTCTTGAGCCAGCGCTCAATGATAGAGCCGAACCACACCATGAGAAGGACGGGAATCACCGAGCTCACGTAGCCGGACACGGGCATGATGATGGGGACCCCGAGGGCGGTGGCGTACCACGAGAACGTGCCGGCCACGCCGAGGTCGATGCTGCCGAGCGCCTCGCCCGAGGTCAGGGCGACCATCGTCGGGTAGAGGAGCGCCACGCCGATTGCCACGCCAGTGAACTCGTTCATGCGGAACTTGCGCGCGGCACTGAACGCCAGGGCGACCGGAAGGAAGTAGAAGAAGCCGTCAGCCACGGTGTAGAGCAGCGTGTAGAGGCCGTCGTTTGCAAAGGCCGGGACGAAGTAGGTGATGAGGGCAAGCAGTCCCTTCATGATGCCTGCGGCGGCAAGCGGTCCCAGGATGGGCTGGAAGATGCCAGAGATGAGGTCGATGATGACGGAGGCAACGGTCTTATCGCCCTGGGGCTCGTCGTCGGCGCTTGCGCCGCCCGAGAAGTTACCGGCCTCCAGGGCCGCGTCGTAGACGTCCTCGACGATGTTACCCACGACCACCTGGTACTGGCCGTTGGCCTGGATGACCTGGATGACGCCCTTGAGGGCCTCAATCTTGGCCGTGTTGGCGCGGGACTCGTCCTTGAGCTTGAAGCGCACGCGCGTGATGCAGTGCGCGACGCTGGCGACGTTCTCGGCGCCGCCTACGTTCTCGAGTATGGATCTGGCCAGATCGTCGTATTTTTCTGCCATTATTTTCTCCTTAGTGATATTGCCCGGGCGGCTAGCCCAGGTCGCCTCCGTTGGTGGCGATGGCCTGTCGGTACCAGTAGAAGCTCTTCTTGCGCCTGCGCTCGAGCGTGCCGTTGCCCAGGTTGTCGCGGTCCACGTAGATGAAGCCGTAGCGCTTCTCCATCTCGCCGGAGCCCGCGCTCACGAGGTCGATTGGTCCCCAGGTGGTATAGCCGAGCATCTCGACGCCGTCCTGCTCGATGGCGTCGCGCATGGCCTCGATGTGCTCGCGCAGGTAGGCGATACGGTAGTCGTCCTCGATCGTGCCGTCGGGAAGCACCTCGTCATAGGCGCCGAGGCCGTTCTCCACCACAAAGAGCGGCTTTTGGTAGCGGTCCCAGAGGTCGTTGATCGTGATGCGGAATCCCAGCGGGTCGATGACCCAGCCCCAGTCGCTCGTGCGCACGTAGGGGTTCTCCACGCCGGCGAAGGCGTTGCCCTCGGCGACGCCGCCCACGGAATCGGGGTCGCCCGCGGTGCAGCGCGAGGAGTAGTAGCTAAACGAGATGAAGTCGACGGTGTTCTCCGCAAGGATGCGCTCGTCCTCGGCGGTCATGCCCACGTCGATGCCCTCGCGCTCGAGCATCTTGATCGCGTAGCCGGGGTAGTGCCCGCGCGCCTGCACGTCCACGAAGAAGAGGTCCTCCTGGTTCTTGACCTGCGCCGCGCGGACGTCCTCGGGGCGGCAGGAGTAGGGGTAGTAGCTTCCCGCGGCGAGCATGCAGCCCACCTTGTTCTCCGGGTCGACCTCGTGGGCGATCTTGGTGGCCCAGGCGCTGGCCACGAGCTCGTTGTGCGCGGCGCGGTACTCGGCCTCGCGGGCATTCTCCCCGGGCTCGAGGACGATGCCGGCACCCATGAAGGGACGGTGCAAGATCATGTTCATCTCGTTGAACGTGATCCACCAGCGCACGAGGCCGCGGTAGCGGTTGAAGAGCACCGTCACGAGCCGCTTGTAGAGCTCAATGAGGGTGCGGTTTCGCCAGGCGCCGTACTTCTTGACGAGGTGGATGGGGCAGTCGAAGTGCGTGATGGTCACGAGGGGCTCGATCCCGTGCTCGCGGCAGCAGCGGAACACGTCCTCGTAGAAGGCGAGCCCGGCCTCGTTGGGCTCCTCCTCGTCGCCGTTGGGGAAGATGCGGCTCCAGGCGATGGAGAGGCGAAAGACCTTGAAGCCCATCTCCGCGAAGAGGGCTATGTCCTCGCGGTAGCGGTGGTAGAAGTCGATGCCCGTCTGGGCCGGATAGTAGTACCCGGGCTCGAAGTCGAGCATGCGCCTCAGGCCGCGACTCACGTCGTTGCGCTCCGGCCCGTGTGGGATGACGTCGACATTGGCAAGGCCGCGGCCGCCCTCGTCATAACCTCCCTCGCATTGGTTGGCGGCGGTGGCTCCTCCCCAAAGGAACCCTTTTGGAAATGGCATGGTGCCTCCTTCTCTCTGGCGTCCCCACCTCTGCGGGGGACGCTTTAATAACGTCCTTGCGACCTCACGCGCCGGGCCCGTGGCCCTTTCCCTGATGCGCGCGGGCCGCCTGTGAAGGGATGACTAGCTGACGGCTTGTCCTGCGGCGGCGCGACGTGCCTCCCGGCCTCCAAGCAGGGAGGGGACCTGCGCCAGGCACACGCCGGCGAGGATGATGGCGACGCCCAGCCACTCGACGACGCCGAGCGGCTCGCCGAGGACGATCATGGCGATGAGCAGGCCGGCGGGGAGTTCCGCGGCGGCCATGACAGTGGAGAGGCCCGCGGGCAGGTGCGGAGAGCCCATGCCGAAGAGCAGGACCGGGCAGAGCATGCCAAAGAAGCCGGCGATGACGGCAAAGGGCAGGATGCCCTGGGCGAGGACGCCCGAGACGACGTAGTCTGGGCACACCGTGAGCGACATGACCACGGAGCCCGCGCATACGATGACGCCACGCTGCTCGGACGAGCAGGGGGCCTCGACCTTGCCGGAGAGGGTGACAAAGAGGGAACAGGACACGGCCGCCCCCAGCGCGCAGAGCAGGGCCACGGGGTCGTACCCGGTGATGCCGGTCTTGTAAACGCCGCTGGCGAACACCGTTCCGAAGACGATGACCAGGGCGGAGACCACTTGGAGGGCCCTCGGCGGTCGGCGCGTCATGACGGTCTGCCACAGGAGCCCCAGCCACGTGAACTGGAAGAGGAGCGTGAGCGCCACCGGGGCGGGCAGCACGCTCATGGCGTAGCAGTAGAGGATTGAGGTGAGGCAGGTGAGGGCTCCCAGGCCCATGAGCTTAAGGGCGAGCTTCCATCCCACGCGCTGCCAGCGGTGCCCGAGTGCGTGGCCCGCGAGTGTGGCGAGAGCGAAGAAGAGGCAGCCGAACCACGCCTGGCTCGCCACCACCTGCGCCGAGGTGAAGCCCGCGGCGTAGGCGAGCTTGTAGGTCGTGGCCATCGCGCCGTAGCAGGCGCCGCCCGCAAAGACCTGGAGCGCCGCCTTGGCCTGTCCCGCGCCCGTGGCTCCTGCCCCGGCGGCCTGTTGCTTGATTGTGTTTGTTCCTGCCATTAGGCTCCCTTCCGTCTGCTGTCTTGCAGATGCACGTCTCGTGCGTCTGTTCCCTGCAGTCGGAAGGTGGGCTCGTGCGGTCTTCTGGCGGTTCATGTGGCACCTGCTGCCAAGACGAAAAAAGCCACGCAACCGACTGCTCGGTTGCGTGGCAAAAAGGTGGCTAGCGCCCAGAAAAGTCCACGCGTTTTTAGACTGAGACAAAGTACTACAACAGGTGAGATTCCGTCAAGAAAAACCGAGAAAAAAGTGAGTCTCTGCCCGCCGTACCTGTGGCGGTCGTTCCCCGAGCGGGGCGGTGCGTTGGGGACTGTCTCGATCTGTAACAGTAAGACCCGGTTTTGGTCCGTAGATGTTACAGATTTAGACGTTTTGTCGAGGCGGTTTCCGTTTATCTTGATCTGTAACAGTTAGGGGTCAAAAGTGGGCCTAGCTGTTACAGATTGAGATTGTTAAGGATGGGTGAGGGTAGCTAAAATAGCCCCGTCCCTTTTTAAACATTGGGAAATCGAGCGTGGCAAGCATAGGTCTTCGGGGTATAAGACGGCTAATTGTATGCCGCCTTACGAAAGGAACCCTCATGCCCAGCGTTGCCGTTCTCGCCGCCGATGGCTTTGAAACTATTGAATGCCTGACCATGGTCGATGTCATGCGTCGCGGCGGCGTGCGCGCCACGCTCGTCTCGATCATGCCCACACGCGAGGTCGTGAGCTCGCTGCAGATTCCCGTGACCTGCGATGCGCTCTTTGATGAGATCAACTTTGAGGAGTACGACTGCATCGTGCTGCCCGGCGGCCTGCCCGGAGCCACCAACTTGCGCGCCGACCAGCGTGTCTGCGATGTAGTCTGCGAGTTCGCCGCAACCAAGCACGTTGCCGCCATCTGCGCCGCCCCGTTTATCCTGGGTGAGCTTGGTCTGCTCGAGGGACGCCGAGCCACGTGCTTCCCCGGCTTTGAGAAGAGCTTCCCCGAGGGTGCTTATACCGGCGAGAAGGTCACGCAAGACGGCAACATCATCACTGCCAGCGGCATGGCACAGTCACTTCCCTTTGCCTTGGAGCTGCTGCGCACACTCGCCGGCGACAAGGCCGTCGAGAAGGTTGCCGAGGGCATCCAGCTATGATTTTGGCTTCGCAATCGCCGCGCCGCATAGAGCTGATGCGCGAGGCGGGCTATGACGTTCGCGTAATTCCCGCAGATATCGACGAAACACCTTTTGATGGCGAAGCTCCGCTTACGCTTGTCGAACGCTTGGCACGCGCCAAAGCCGCTGCCGTTGCCTCCGAGCACGCCGAGCCCAACGAACTGACTGTCGCAGCCGATACCATTGTCACCTTTGACGGGCAAATTTTGGGCAAGCCGGCAGACGAGAACGAGGCACGCACCATGCTCCGCGAGCTTTCGGGCCGCACGCACCAGGTGGCAACCGGCGTCTGCATCGTTAAAGCCGGCGACACTGCAGCTCCGCATGCCGCCGAAAGTCTGTCGTTTGTCGATGTGACCGACGTGACGTTCTATGAGCTTACCGAGGAGCAGATCGGGCACTATGTTGCCTCCGGCGAACCCATGGACAAGGCCGGAGCCTACGGTATCCAGGGCACAGGCGGCCGCATGCTCGTGCATGACATTTCGGGCGACTTCTACAACGTGGTGGGCTTACCCATCGCTCGCGTCGCACGCGCGATTCAAAAACTCTCGTAATTGCATCTGGCGCTGGGTATCCCCCGGCGCCTACAATTTTGCCGTACCGCACGGATCCCGACCGAGCATAAGGCCCGGCGGAAAACCGATAGGAGAAAACATGGACACCCTGCTCGAAGCCATTGACGTTTGCGATGTCGATGGCTTTTGCTTTGGCAACTATACAGACGAGGAGGCCGGCACCGGCTGCACCGTAATCGTGGCGCCCGAGGGTGCCACCGGCGGCGTTGACGTACGTGGTGGCGCTCCCGCTTCGCGCGAGACCGATCTGCTGCGTCCCGAGAACACCGTCGATAAGGTCCACGCCGTCTGCCTTTCGGGCGGTTCGGCCTTTGGTCTCGAGGCGGCAAGCGGCGTGGCCCGCGAACTCGAGAGCCACGGCATCGGCCTGCCCGTCGGCCCCACGCAGGTGCCCATCGTGTGTTCCAGCTGCATCTTCGACCTCGCCTTTGGCGATCCCACCGTGCGTCCCGACATTGAGGCCGGTATCGCCGCCGTGCGCGAGGCGCTCGACCATACCCCCACCACACTCGATCAGGGCAATGTAGGTGCCGGCACCGGCGCCACCGTAGGCAAGCTCATGGGGCCCGCCACCTGCATGAAGGCTGGCCTTGGAGCTGCTGCCGTGACACTCGGCACCGTCAAGGTGGGCGCCGTGGTCTCGGTCAACGCCTGTGGCAACGTGGTCGACCCGACCACCGGCGAGTGGGTGGCCGGCATGCGCGCCGCAGCCGATAGCGACCAGATCGTCGACATGGAGCTCGCCGCCCTTGCCGCCGCCGGCTCTATGAAAATGCCACTCGACCGCACCAACACCACCATCAGCTGCATCGTCACCAACGTGGAGCTCACTAAGGCCCAGGCCACCAAGGTCTCCCAGATGGCCGCAGACGCCTATGCACACGCCATCCGCCCCACACACACCACCAACGACGGTGACACCATCTACACCCTTGCCAGCGGCAAGCTGGGCAGCCAGGCAAGCGCCGCCGTTCCCCTAGACCTGCTGGGCATGCTCGCCGTAAGGGCCCTGGAAACCGCCATCGTAAACGGAGCCAAAACCGCCAAAACATCCCACGGCATCCCCGGCGTTGCGAAGTAATCCACTCGACCGACTACCAACTAAAACTTTTCAGCCCAGGCCCCTGTGTACCGCGCGCCCAAGATCTTCAAATTCAGGCAGCCTGACAATCGATTCTTATAGCAAAGGCCCCTTGGCCTTTAGTTTGATACAAGTTCCGCACGAGCCGGAAAGCACTTAATGTGCTTTCCGTGCGAGCAGGACTGTTCGCAGTAGCAAACTAAAGGCCAAGGGGCCCAGTCAACCTATCAGCAGCGATTACTCAACAGCTAGTTGAATTTGAAGATCTTTGAGGCAAGACGGTATAGGCCGAGTGTGGTTTTGTCTCCAGCCCGCCCGTGCAGGTTGGTAAAGAAGCCGACCACACCGTAGCGTGCACGACGATACATACGCTCGTCGTAGGCCTTCAAATCACTCCACAATGTCGTCAGGCGCTCGTCGGCGCAATCCTCATCGGAAAGCTTGGTAAGCACCGAACAAATTGCCACCATCATGGTGAAATAGCCCATCATGTACGCGCGCAGACGTGACGACTCGACATCGCTGTACAGATGGAACGCCTCCATCATAATGCGCGTCACGCGAAACTGCTGGTCCAGACGTTTGACCATCGTGGCCTCGTTGACGCTCTGGCCCTCGCGACCGATAAAGTAACGATAGAGGTCGATGTCGGCGTAGTACATGGTCTTGCAGCGCGGCAGCGGCACGTAGGCGTAGATATTGTCGACATAGAACGTGTGCGGCGGCATAGGCAGATTGGACGCGCGCAGCACATCCGTGCGATAACACAGGCTGTGCATGAGCAAATTCTGGTCCGGACGGAAATGGCCAATCTGGTCCCAGGTAAAGATCTTTTTGCGCGGCAGGGCAAACTTGTAACCAATAGCGGTATGCGTACCCTCGTAAACCTTCTCGTACACATAGTTCGAGATAAACAGATCGACGCGCTGGTCGCGCTCCTCAAAGCCACGCAGAATCGAAAGCATGGTCGAAAGCGCCGCACCGTCGAGCCAGTCGTCCGAGTCGACGACCTTGTAGTAGGTGCCCTGCGCCTCGCGCAGGCCCGAGAGGACGGCCATGCCGTGGCCGCCGTTCTCCTGATGCGCCGCGCGGATGATACCGGGGTAACGCGCCTCCCACTCATCGGCCTTAGCTGCCGTCTCGTCCTTGGAACCGTCATCGACGATGATGATCTCGATATCGGTGGCGTAATTGCTCCCCTCCAGAATGGAGGTGATGCAATGGTCCATGTCCTTGGCGGCGTTATACGAGGGAATACCGAATGATATGACTTTATGCATGGCAGGCGATAATCTCATCCGAAAGATCGAGGGCAGAGTTGGTCACGGCATCCATATCGTAGTAACGATACTCGGCCAGGCGACCCACCGGGTGGAAGTTCGTCAGGTTCTGGACGCGCTCAAGATAGCGCTCATAGAGCTCGCGGTTCTCGGGCTCCAGAATGGCGTAATAGGGCGTCTCACCCGAGCCGGGCGTATAGGCCTTGGAATACTCCTTCATGATGGTGGTCTTGCCGGGCAGGACCTGACCAGTCATGTTCTTGAACTCGGTGATGCGCGTGTAATCCTCGCTCGTGGTGTAATTGACGGTGCCCACGGGCTGGAACTGGTCCATATCGAGCGTCTCGAACTTCATGTCGAGCGTACGGTACGGCAGAGCGCCCAAGTCGAGGTTGAACAGCTCGTCGAGCGGACCGGTGTAGACGATCTCGCCGCCATAGACCTTGCCGTCGATCTTGACGGTGGTCTCGTCGATCTCAAAGAGGTCGCGGGCGTCCACGTCGCAGAACACATCAATCAGATCGTGGTCGAGCATATGCTCGAACAACGCGGTATAGCCGTCCTGCGGCATGCCCTGGAAGGGAGCCTGCGGGAAATAGCGGTCATCGTCGCCCACAAAGACGGGAACGCGGCCGGTGATCGAGGGATCGATCTGGTCGGGCGTCTGGCCCCACTGCTTCATGGTGTAATGCAAAAAGACGTTCTCGTAGACGTAATCGGCGACCTCGGCAAGATCCGGGTCGTTCTTCTTGCGCAGCTCCATGATGGGCACCTTGACGTCCTTGCCAAAGGTCTCCACGAGCTTCTGATACAGCTCCTCGCCGCGCTCATCGCCAAAGGCGAGCTTGAGGCTCGCGTGGTTAAAAGGCACGGGCATAAGGGTGCCGTTGATGTTGGCGAGCACCTTGTGCTGGTAGTCCGTCCACTTGGTAAAGCGCGACAGAAAATTGTGGACGCGTTCGTTAAAGGTATGGTAAATGTGCGGACCATACTCGTGGACCAGGATCCCGGCCTCATCAAAGCAGTCGTAAGCATTGCCCGCAATGTGGCCACGGCGCTCCAAAACGGCAACGCGATAGCCGATGGTCTCGGCAAGACGGCGGGCACAAACGGCACCGGCATACCCGGCACCGACGACAATCATGTCGTATGCGCCGGCGTTAAAGCCTTCAGGCAGGCCTGAGGTAATCTGCATCGATACTCCTTGTCAAAAGCCACGGGCTCGTTAGCTGGGCTTTTCTCGAACATTCTTCGAGACATATTTATCAGAGCGATTATAGCGCTAATGCGTCCTATAATGAGCTTGCCACACAAGGAAAGCTCAAGCACCCCGGCGTACATATTTGAAAGGTAAACCCGCTAGCAGCGGGTTTATTCGTGGAAAGCCGGGTGCCTGGAGCTTAGCGAAACGCTTGTAAGGAGTAACATGAGCGATTTCCTAAACCGTATGAAGTCTGCCGCCAAGGCCGACCTTAAGACGATCGTCCTGCCCGAGGGCGAAGATCCGCGCACCATCATCGCAGCTACCAAGATCATCGAGGAGGGCTTGGCAAAGATCGTCATCTTGGGCAACCCCGACGAGATCAACGTTCCCGGCGCTACCGTCATCGACCCGCGCAATGCCGAGAAGCACGAGGAGTACGCGCAGAAGTTTGCCGGGCTCCGCGCCAAGAAGGGTGTCACCATCGAGCAGGCTCGCGCCCAGGTGATGGACGCCACCTACTTTGGCACCATGATGGTCAAGATGGGCGATGCCGATGGCCTGGTCTCCGGTGCCTGCCACTCCACCGCCGACACCCTGCGCCCCGCGCTGCAGATCCTCAAGACCGCCCCGGGCACCAAGCTGGTCTCGGCCTTCTTTGTGATGTGCACCGACACCCCGCAGTTCGGCACCGACGGCACGCTGATCTTCGCCGACTGCGGCCTCAACATCAACCCGTCCTCCGATGAGCTCTCCGAGATCGCCATCGCCTCCGCTCACTCCTGGTCCACCTTCATGGGCAACGTTGAGCCGCACGTGGCTATGCTCTCCTACTCCACCATGGGTTCCGCCGGCGGCGAAGTCGCCAAGAAGGTCCAGGAGGCCGTGAAGTTCTGCAAGGAGAAGGCCCCCGAGCTCGCCATCGATGGCGACCTGCAGCTCGACGCCGCCATCGTCCCCAACGTCGCCCAGCTCAAGGCTCCCGGCTCCTCCGTTGCCGGCAAGGCCAACGTGCTCGTGTTTCCCGACCTCGAGGCCGGCAACATCGGCTACAAGCTGGTCCAGCGCTTCGCCGGCGCCGACGCCTACGGCCCCATCCTGCAGGGCATCGCCAAGCCGGTTAACGACCTTTCGCGCGGCTGCTCTGCCGACGACATCGTGGGTGTCGTAGCCATCACCGCCGTCCAGGCTCAGATGGCTGAGTAGCGCACGCACTCGCCCGAAGGCCGTACGGGCTAACCCCTGAAAACGTCCTCGACCAATGAAACGCCCCCGTTCTGCTCCTCCGGAGCTACGAACGGGGGCGTTTCTGGTCTGCGGAATGTTTTCAGGGGTTAGCCCGTACGGCCTTCTACCGCCACGTAGCATTCAGGGGATCTGGGGTGGACGGCGGCTTGGCTACGAGCTGGGGCTGAGAATCTGAAGGTGACGCATAATTTCTTTCGCAAATTGACAACCGCATAGCGGAACACGGCCCGCGCCCCGTCATATGATTTCTAGCGACTAAACAACAAATCACCGACGAAGGGGGGCAC
>NZ_JBQKDE010000005.1:0-130026 GCF_052121995.1 Collinsella sp. LCP19S3_A7
GGGTTAAGTTTGCTGCTCTACAGTCCTGCGCAAGACGGAAAGCACATTAAGTGCTTTCCTTTGCGTGCGGAACTCGCGACAAACTTAACCCGCGCCAGCCGGCCCCGGAGACCCTCCCTGCCGTCACTATGTTCGAAGACTTTGTTGCTCGCCGCTTCGCGGCTCGGGACCCCCGTGCTCCTCGGCGGGGTTGCCTGATGGTTGTTGTTGAACTTCGGCCTTTGGCTCAAAGAAAAACGGGGGATGCAATCTGCATCCCCCGTTTTTTTGCGTTTACTCTAGGTCAATAAATTTGGTGCTGAGAATCTTGCCGTCCTTGACGAGCATTCTGGCCATGGTGGGGCCCCGGGTGCCCCTGGGGTAGCTGGCGCTGCCTGGGTTGAGGACCAAGCAGCGGCCCACCTGGGCCTCTTTGGTTACGTGAGTGTGACCGTTGATGGCTACGTCCACGGATCCCACCGGGAGGTCTTCGCGGTAGTGGGCTACGGCAAACTTAAGGCCCTCGTAGCTAAAGAGCGCCAGACGGTCCACTTCGGGGCCGTAATCACGGTAGTAGTCGTTATTGCCCAGAACCGCTCGCACAGGGGCAATGGTTCGCAGATGTTCGTAGTCCATCTCCGACGTAAGATCGCCGGCATGGATAATCAGGTCCGCGCCGCTCAACTCATCTAAAAGCGCGGGCGACAGATAACCGTGGGTGTCCGAGATGATGTCGATACGCTTGGCGCTTGCACTGTTCATGGGATCCCTTCCGCAAAACGATTTGGTGCATTCATACAAAAAGCCCCGCGGCTCCGCAGACGATTTTGGTCTACAGGGCTGCGGGGCCGGTGTGCTAGAGGCTCAGGGCCTTCTTGAGCGGTACGACGCGACGGCGCGAAACCGGTACGCGTTCGTCGACGCCCGTAATGCCCAGCTGGATAGCGCCCGAGGGAACCGTCTCGACGTCGGTAACACACGCCAGGTTAACGATATAGCGGCGGTGAACGCGGAAGAAGCCAAAATCACAGAGCTTGGCCTCGAACTGTGCCAGCGAGGTCGTCGACAAAAAACGGTCGTCGACGGTATAGATACAGGAGTAATCGTCCTTGGCCATAATGAAGCGAATGTCGTCCACGGGGATGAGCACCTTGCGGCCGCCCTTCTCCACCGGGATGCGCTCGATGGTCACCTTGCTGTCCGCAACGGGCTTCGTGCGCTGCATGACCTTCTCGATTGCACGATCCAGGCGGGCTTCCTCTACCGGCTTCATCAGATAGTCGACGGCATCCACATCAAACGCCTCAACCGCATGATCGCTGTACGCGGTCACAAACACGATCGCCGGCGGATTCTTAAGCTTATGCAGCGCCTCGGCAAGTTGCAGACCCGAAGCGCCAGGCATCGAAATATCGAGGAACACGGCATCAACGCGACTCTCCATAAGCATCTCGATGGCGGAGCGAACGCTCGACGCTTCTGTGATCGTGCCGATCTTGCCCGTCTGCTCGAGCAAGAAGCGAAGTTCCGAACGGGCCGGGGCCTCATCATCCACAATCATCGCACGCAGCATGGGGATAAAACCTTTCGTCAACTAACTACGTCGGGCATACGCCAACCGGCGTTAAGCCCGTGACCAATTATTCTACTCTTGAATGTCGAAGATGCTCTCCGACAAATCGAGATGTAGGAGCACTTTAGCGCCCTTACCCGGCGCCGATTCGACGCGCGTATAGGAGTGCGGCCCATAAAAGCGATGAATGCGCTCCGAAATATTGTGCATGGCAACGCCGGCGCCGCCACCCTGCGGGGAGCTGGCGTCGGGGCGGGCAGAGCGCTCGTCAAACAGTCTGGCAGCGATGCCCTCGTCCATGCCCACACCGTCATCGGCCACCGAAATCAAAATCGCATCGTCACCATCCCTGCGCACCGTCACGTCAATCTTCAGCGCACTGGCATCACCCATGCCGTGACGCACGGCGTTCTCGACAATCGGTTGGATCACAAATGCCGGAACCAGCGTGTCCTCGACGTCCTCGGACACGTCAAAGGTCGCCAGCACGCGATCCTCGCCAAAGCGCGCCTTCTCAAACGTCAGGTAGCGCTTGGTCTGTGCGACCTCGCGCGACACGGGAATGAGCGAGCCCGAATTGTCGAGCGTTGCGCGATAGAACGAGGAGAACTCGCGCAGCAGCTCGCGGGCGCGCAGCGGGTCGGTACGCGTAAACGATGCGATGGTGTTGAGCGTGTTGAACAAGAAGTGCGGGTTAATCTGCGCCTGCAGGGCACGCACCTCGGCACGGGCCGTGAGCTCCTTTTGCACCTCGAGCTCGTGAATGGCGAGCTGCGTGGACAGGATTTCGGCAAAACCCGAGGCGAGCGCATACTGGGTACGGTCGACGGCACGCGGGGTCTTGTAATAGAACTTGAGCGTGCCGACGGTGCGGTCGCCCACCTTGATGGGTGCGATGATGCCAGCGGGGACCTGGTTGTGTGAGCCATCCGAACCCACCACGTCCACCACGCGGTTGAACGACTGGACGATACCGTGTTCGATGACGTAGCGCGTGGCGAGCGTATGAATGGGAGAATTGGGCAGCAGCTTTTCCTCAAACTCGCCCGCGCAGGCCAGTACGTTGCTCTCGTCGGTAACGGCAACTGTCATGGCGCGTGTCTCGGGCAAAATGCGCTGGCACACCAGACGTGCTGACTCCTGCGTCAGACCGCCTTTAATGTCCTCGAGCATGGCCGAGGCCACCGAGAGCGTCTCCTCGGTGTACTGCGAGCGAACCGAATCGGGATTGAGCGTCAAAAAGATAAAGATACACAGGAAGATGCATAGCAGCGTACAGGCGACCACGGTCGCGATTGGCTCGATTCCAGTCGCCAGGGCAAAAACAAAGTACACCAGCACACAAATGGCGCAGGATACGGCAATGATGCGAAAGATTGACATTGAACTATCGCGCTGGGCGCGGCGGTCGATCATTCAGTCCCCTCCAGGATGCTGGTCAGCTGGGCGTCACGCCAGAGCCCATCCATAATCTTGGGCCAGAAGCTCTGGAAACGCAGGTAGCTTGCGGCGTTTTGGCGTGCGTAGGTCCTGGCCTCGTCAATACCGTGGCGCCAAATGCGTAGGTATCCCTCGTGCTCGCGGGTAAACATGCTGCGGACCATGGCAGTCTTACGCACGCGATCGTCAAGCTCGCGCGAAATCCACGGGCCCGGATAGGGCATGAGAGACGCGGCTGTAACGGGAACGAGCTCTTTCTGATGCGCGGCAAACGTTAGCTTGGCACGTTCGTAGTACCAACGGTACACGTCCTGCATAAAGCGCGGCGAGCGTTTCTCGGACTCGGGCGGCAGATGGCGCACGGTCCACTCGTTATCAAACCATACGTCGTAGCCAAACATGCGCATATTAAAGAGGTAGTCCAGGTCCTCGCCACGAGTGATAAACGGGTCAAATGCCACGCGGGTAAAGGCGCGGGCATGGAGGGCCATAAGGCCGCCGCACACATAGTTTGAACGCGAAATACGGGTGCCCGAGAGCGCCTTTTTCATCCAGCGATTGAACTCAATACGCTTGGTCCACCAACGGTGGCAGATGCCCACCTTGTCCGTGGGGGCCAGCGGCGATCCGTCTCGATCGTAAAAGTAGCCGCTCTTAACCAAGATTGGCAGGCCCTGACGCGTCTGCTGCCCCAACGCGTAAGTCGCGCGTTTCATAAAGTCGGCATCGATGACAGTCTCGTCGTCATCCAAAAAGATGACGGCATCGTGACCCAGCACGGCGGCACAGGCAAGTCCCATATTGCGGATGGCGCCATAGCCGCGCAGGCTCACGCATTCTCCCGAACCCTTGGGCGCAATCTGCGCTACGCGGTCGGCGATACGCGATGCCTGGGTATTGGTGACTACGGTAACTTTGAGCGTAGGGTGCGCCTCGACGATTTCGCGTACGCGCTTCGACACATCCGCCGTGGCCGAGATGGGACAGACCACCAAAAGGATGATTCGCGGAATATCGCGTACCTGCTCGAGCGAAGCAAGACAGTGATCGAGCTCGGGATTGGCGGCGTTGAGATTCGTCGAGTGGTCATAGACACCGGGAGCGTTTGCATGGGCATCATCGCCCGCCCAATATGTTGGAATCACAACCGTGGCGTTCATGCCTTCCCTCCCTGCAACACAAAAACGAGGCGCCGCCAAACACAGGCGACGCCCCGCGACCTAGCTGATTCCATCATACCCACTTGGGCAAATCATTGCTCGCAAGTCGCAATGTTTATTGCGGATAACCCCAAAAGAGTACCGCAGACAGGCACAATAGCCGCTCGCTCCTATGCGGCATGCTCTGCCGCTCGAGTCATGCGAGACAGGCGGGCCAGCAGCATAAAGCCAACGACCAGCAGCACAGCAATGGAAAGAACGCCCAGCGACGGGTTGCCGGTCAGCGAGGTGACGACCGACACCAGAAAGGTGCCCATAACGCTTGCATAGCGCCCAAAGATGTCAAAGAAGCCGTAGTACTCGTTGGACTTTTCCTTGGGGATGATGCGGCCAAAGTAGCTACGGCTGAGTGCCTGCACGCCACCCTGGAACAGGCCGACCATAATGGCAAGCACCCAGAATTCAAAGGCGGTCTTGAGGAAAAACGCGGCGAACAGCACAATGCCCATGTAGGCGGCGACCGCCACCAGGATCATGTTGAGCGTGCCCACGCGTCCGGCGAGCTTGCCGTAGATGATGGCGGACGGAAAGGCCACGAACTGTGTAACGAGCAGGGCCAGTACCAGCTGGGTCGAGTCGATGCCCAGAGCCGAACCGTAGCTGGTTGCCATGGAAATGACCGTGTGCACACCGTCGATGTAGAAGAAGAACGCGATCATGTAGACCAGCACGGTCTTGTTGTGGGCGATCTCGCGCATGGTGTGTACGACCTCGGAGAACACGCCGCCCACGATGTGGCCGATGGTGTCCTCGGGACCGCGCTCGCGACCGTACTTTTGCTTATAGGTGCGAATGAGCGGCAGGGTAAAGATGAGCCACCAGGCACCAGTGATGACAAACGACAGACGCGTTGCCAGCATGGTGGGGACGCCAAGAGCGGGACCACCCATGATAAGCGCCAGGCAGATGATAAACGGCACAGTGGAACCGATGTAGCCCCAGGCATAGCCCGAGCTGGACACGGCGTCCATGCGCTCGTCAGTGGTAATGTCGGGCAGCATGGCGTCATAGAACGTCATAGAAGAGTTAAGGCCGATGGTGCACAGCACGTACACGGCCAAAAATGCCATGGCAGACATTGGGATAGCCTGCGCCAGGCAAAGCACCAAGCCCGTGAGGAAGAAGCCCAAGAAAAACTTGATCTTGTTGCCGGCGTAATCGGCAAGTGCGCCCAGAATGGGCATGAGCATGGCAATGACCAGCGAGGCAATCGTCTGCGCGCTACCCCAAGCGACCACCAGGTCGGCCGAGGAAGCACCGGTATTGATGGCGTTAAAGTAGATGGGCACCACCGAAGTGTTGAGCAACACGAGGGCCGAATTGCCCACATCGTACATAACCCAGTTACGCTCGAGCTTGGTGTATTTCATGGACAGGGACCCTTCGTATTCGCCCGATATGCAGTCAGTTCATCGTACCCCAATTGCACAGAGGCACCGGTAAGGATTCGGCAAAGGGACACGCACGAACCCTACTCCTCGCGGTCGAACTCTTCGTCAGCGCCGAGCACGCGACCGCTGTAATTGACGTGGTTGGTCACGGCCTCCATATCGCCGGTCTCGATAAAGCGGGTGACCGTGCACTCGTAATCGACCAGCGCGCGGTCAAAGACCTCGGGGAAGCTCTCGTTCGAGACCTCATCGGTAAAGGGATTCTTCCACGTCAGATGGCCCAGATTGCCGGTGCGCTCGGGCGGCTCGGTCGTCACGCGGTGAGCAAGGCCATCGAGCAGGGAGTAGTCGTGTACTAGGCCCTCGACCAGGGCAATTGCACGCGTCTTGACCGAGCCCGCCGGTTCAATGGCGCGATAGAGCAGCTGCATGTCGGCAACGGCGGCACCGTACTCCCCCGCTGGGATATAGATACCGTACACACGCCCGGCAACATAGCTCATCAGCACGCCGGCCACGCGATTGATGCGGTCGGTGGTGACAATCTCGCCCGCCGGCGGATAGTCCTCGACCGTGGCCCCGTCGCGCTTGAGCTGCAGCATCAACACGTCCAGGTCACTTTCGAGCACCGCATGGACCTGGCTGCCCGAATCCCCCAGCTCGGGATCGGACTCGACAATGCCAAACTGCTGCTCGTAGACAAAGGGGTGGGCATTACGGTCGAGCACGTAGTGCGACAGCAGGCCCAGCGCAAAGGCGCGGCCCAAGTTGGCATCGCGCGGGAGCAGATGGGACACGCCGTCGCGCAGGCACGAGAACTGGCGCGACATGCGCGAGCGATGCATGGCCTGCGCCAGCAGCGTGCAGTCGGAAACGCGCGGCGTCAGGATGTGGAAGAAAAACGGGTCGGGACCCTGGTTGCCCAGGATAAAGGCAATGCGTTCCTCGTCGGACGTAATGACGCCCTGCGGCAGACGATCGATGCTTTCCTCGCCAAACAGATGATGCGTAATAAGCGCAGGCATAATGATCCTTTCGATTTCATTCGATGTCACCCATTATGCCCACCGCGCGGCCATGCCAAACCCGCGTCGGCAAACGATGGCATGCGGACCGTCTACACAAGCCCCAGGCGCGCCTTAACCTCGGCAGCGCGACGACGGGACACGGGCACCGTCGAGGTTACGCGATCGAGCCTGAGTTCCATAAGACCCGTAGAACCGATCTCGACATTGTGCACGTCTTCCAAATTGACCAGATAGCTGCGGTGGACACGGATAAAGCCCTCGGAGGCCAGGCGCCGCTCGAGCGATGAAATCGACTCATTGATCAGATATGTTCCCTCGGCGCAGACGGCGTTGCAAAAATCGGCGCGCGCCTCAAAGTAGCAGACATCCGCCACGGGAATGAACACCTTTTTACCCCCACGATCCACCGTCAGGCGCAAAGGCTGGTGCGGAGCATGGACGACACGGCGTGCGCCCAGGGCGGTCTCGATCTTATCGAGCGCCTTTGACAGGCGAGCATCCTCGACCGGCTTTACGATGTAATCGACGGCATCGAGGTTATAGGCATCGGCCGCATACTCGGCAAATGCCGTCACAAACACCACGACCGGCGGTGTCTTTAGGTTCTGAAGCGTCTCGGCAAGCTCAATTCCCGAGCGACCGGGCATGGTAATGTCTAAAAACAGCACGTCGGGCTTGTTCGACAGAATCGATTCCACGGCTTCGGTGACATTGCCCGCCTCGGCAATCTGGCCCACACGCGCATCCTTTTCCAACAGATAACGTAGCTCAGCCCTAATTGGAGGCTCGTCATCAACCACCAAGATATTCCAGCCTTCGGACATATGCGCTTCCCCTCTTTTTTCTCTCAATCCAACCGCGTGCTACACCGTTAGCGGCGCCGGCTCATGCGGCTCGCCGTTCAACTCAACGATGACCTGCGTTCCCACGCCCTCCTGGGACTTCACGCGCATGCCAGAATCTTCTCCGTAAAAGAAATGGATGCGCTGAAGCACGTTGAAGAGCGCCAGGCCGCAGCCTCGCTTGACGGAGCCGTCGGCGGTAATGCTTTCGGGCTCCTCTCGGCGATGCTGCTCAAACAGATGCGCGCAGACTTCTTCGCTCATACCGATGCCGTCATCTTCGACGATGATCTCCAAGCCGTCATCGGTCTCAAAAGCCCTAACACGAATGGAAAGCGGCTCGGTCTCGCGCTGCGCATGCTTGATGCAGTTTTCGAGCAGCGGCTGCAAGATAAACGGCGGCACCAGGCTGTCGCGCACCTCAAAGTCGATGTCGACCGAAACGCGCAGACGGCCGTCGCCATACCGGGCCTGCATAAGATTGATATAACGGGTGCCCTGTTCCACCTCGTGCTCGAGCGTGGTGAGCGTATCGGAGTCAGAAAGCGTCTGACGATAGTAGTTGGAAAAGTCGATCAGCAGCGATCGTGCCTTGTCGGGCTCGGTTCGAACGAGCGAAACGATCGTGCTAATGGTATTGAATAGAAAATGCGGATCGACCTGCGACTGCAGAGCGCGGAGCTCAACGCGGGCCGTGAGCTCATCTTGGCGCTCGAGCTCAAAGCTGGCGAGCTGCGTGGAAATGAGATCGGCGAAACCCGAGGCAAGCGCCGTCTGGCGCATATCGATGCTGCTCAGGCGGGGGTAATACAGCTCGAGTGTGCCCACGCAATGACCACGCACGCTAAGCGGCGCGACAATACCGGCACGCAGACGGGGAAAATAGCCGCCCGTCTCATTGGAGGCATCACGCGAAAACACGCTCTGCTCGCCCGTCTCAATCACGTTGAGCGTGGTCTTGAGCACTACCGGGGTTCCGGCAGGGCACTTTGCCGAGTCCTCGCCCCAGCTTGCCAGCACCTGCCTGCCGTCAGTAAAGCAGATCGCAGAAGCGATGGTCTCGGACAGGATGATTTTAGAGGCACCCAGGGCCGCTTCGGGCGTAAGGCCGCGCGACGTGTAGGCAAATATTTTTGATGCGATGGCGAGCGTGCGGTCGGTTGCGCTCGATGTGAGGTCATCGGGGACCACAAAGACATACGAGAAGAAGAAGCACAGCATGACCAGGCCGGCAATAACGACAACGCCTGGAACGGGATTGGGATTATCGGTTAAATCCCAGATAAGCAGCAAGATAAGCGCCGGAACGACAACACCGAGTAGGATGGCCTGAACCACATGCTGGGCCGTACGAAAGACCTTGGTAGAGTTGTAACTCTTGCCCAGATTCAGCCTGTTTAAATCCACCGTCATCCCCTCTTGTCCGTAGTACCGATAGCAATAAAGAGGGCCGCAAGCGACCCTCTCCATTGCATTATGCAATCAAAAACTGTGTTTTACATCCAGCCATCGACAAACGGTAGCTTAGGCGCTGTACTTGTTTGGCTCGCCGAAGGTGCCGGCCTCGACAATCCAGCCGTCCTTCATGATGACGTCCATGTTGTCGGTGTTGAGCACGTGGATGTCGGCGGCGACGTCACCGTTGACGACCAGCAGGTCGGCGCACTTGCCGGCCTCGATGGAACCGGTCTCGTCCTCGATGTGGCACATCTTGGCACCGTTGAGGGTGGCGCAGGTGATGGTCTCGACCGGGGTGAAGCCGATCTTGTCGACGAACTCGTACATCTCCTCGATGGAGCAGGTGCCGTACGGGGTGACGAAGGAGAAGGAGTCGGAGCCGATCGTCATGACGACGCCGCGCTTCTTGGCCTCGCGCAGGCAGTCATAGTTGCGCTGCAGCTCCTTCTCGACCAGGGTACCCTCGTACTTGTCGTGCAGCTCGGGGACGTAGACGGGAGGATAGGTGGCGTACCAGGTGGGCAGGAAGGCGATCGTCGGGGTGAAGAAGGTGCCCTGCTCGGCCATGAGGTCCATGGTGCGCTCATCGATATCGAAGCCGTGAATCAGCTGCTCGCAGCCAAAGCGAACGGAATCGTAGGCGGCGGCGTGGTTGTTGTAGCAGTGGCTCCACACGGGGATACCGACCATCTTGGCCTCTTCGACCACGGCCTGGATCTCCTCGGAGCAATAGTGCTGGTCGCGACCGGAGTCCCAGCGCCAGATGCCGCCACCGGTAGCCCAGATCTTGATGGCATCGGGGTTCTCGCGCAGGCGACGACGGACGGCCTTGCGCAGATCCCAAGGACCGTCGACCTGGTCGCCCCAGGGATGGGATTCCTTGTTGAGCTCCTGGGTGCAGTGGTGGGAGTCACCGTGACCGGCAACACGGCAGAAGCCGAGGCCGGTGGCCAGAACGCGCGGGCCCTTAAAGACGCCCTTGTCGATGCAGTCGCGAATCTGGATACCAAAGCGGCCGATCTCGCAGACGGTGGTGAGGCCGTGGGTGAGGCAGTCGTAGGCCTGCTTGACGGCGACGGCCTGCTTCTCGAGGAGCGGCTGCATGACCCAATCGGTGTCATCGTCGGTCAGGTTGCCCGAGAAGTGCAGGTGGGTGTCGATCAGGCCGGGAAGGACAGTCTTGCCGGCGGCGTCGATAACCTCAACGCCCTCGGGAAGGTCCTGCATAACACCGGCGTACTCGATCTTGCCGTTATCGTTGACGAGAACGAGGGAGTTCTCGACCGGCTCGGCACCGGTACCGTCGATGAGCTTGCCGCCAACGATTGCATACTTAGTGGACATGGTTCCTCCTTATGGATCCATATAGTGGGTGAGGCCGTGTTGGGTTAAGGCCTCACAAAGCTACCCAAGTGATGCCGGGTTCGGTACGCGGGAGAGAGGGCACCGCGCACCCAATCCGCCCCGGCTCGGCGTTACTTTTTACGGGAATTGGTGAAAGCCATGAGAGCCAGGCCAATAGCCAACCAGCCGATCACGATGCTCCACTCCACCATGTTGAGGGAGGCGGGAGAGAACGGAATCACGAGCAGGCCGATGATGATGGCGCAGGCAGCGATGGCGAGGCTGATGCCAAACTTGCCGCCGGGCACCTCGTAGGGACGAGGTAGGTCGGGCTCGGTGAAGCGCATGCGCAGGCAGGCAAGAGCGACCATGCCGCAAGAGAAGATGAAGGCGAGAGCCGACACATTGGTCAGAGGGATGAGCATGTTCTTGCCCAGGAACGGACCGACGACGGTGATGATGGCCAGAACGACGCAGGCGAGCTTGGGAGCGCCGGAATTGGGATCGACCTCCGCAAACTTCTCGGGCAGCTGGCCCTTGCGGCCCATGGCGAGCATAATGCGGCTCGTGGCGCCGTAGAAGGAGTTCATCGGGCCCATGGGTCCAAGCGTGGCGATGACGAGCATGGCCAGGTACAGGAGCATGTTGATGCCCTTAAGACAGGCAAGCGCGGGAACCGGGCTCTTAACAAACTCATGCCAGTCAAGGATAGTGCCGAACGAGTAAATGCAGACCATGTAGAAGCCGCCGGCGGCCAGCAGGGCCAGGGAGATGATCTTGCCGAACTTGTTCCAGTTAAGGCCCTCGGCTGCTTCCTCAGCCTGCTGAGGAATGGTGTCGAAACCGGCGTAGAAGAACGGGGTCAGAACCAGGACCGACACGATACCGGCGAACAGGCTGGTGCCCTCGGTGGCGGCCTTACCGCCGCCAGCACCGGCGACCTGGGAGAACACAGGCATGGCGTTGTTCGGCGAGCCGGTGAACAGCGAGACGCCCATGGCGAGTAGCATGCCGCAGAGCAGGGCCTTGGTCAGGAAGGCTTGGAGCTTGGCGGCCGAGCTGGCACCGCGGAAATTGAGGAAGATGACGTAGACTGCAAAGCCGAGCGCGATCAGCGTCGGGAACAGGTAAACGTCGGCGCCCAGGATGGTGTAGAGCTTGATGGCGCGCAGCCACTCAAGACCGGGCAGGCTACCGAACATCTCGGACACGAGAGTCGAAATGGCAATGGCCTCCCACGGGCACAGGATGCCGTTGCCCAGGGCCAGGAGCCAACCGGTAATGTAGCTCATTGTACGGCCAAAGCTACGATCGACATACTCGACGATGCCGCCCGAGATGGGGATAGCAGCCGTAAGCTCACCGAAAACAGCTCCGACGGGCACGAGGAAGATTGCACCCAAGAGGAATGCGATCATAGCGGGAACGGGACCGCCGCCCACGACCATCCAGTCGCCGACCTGCAGAACCCAACCGGTACCGATGATGGCACCGAAACCGATGGTGAAGAAGTTCCAGAGCGAAAGCGTTTTCTTCATGCCGCCGGTATCCTCGACTGCAACTTCTGCGTTCTTGTCCGCCATTGTTCCCCTCCTTTCCTTTCTGACGCCCCTTGGCGTCACCCCTTGCACGGCCTGTTTTGCCGCGCACTTTTTATTTCATGGCTTTAAGATACGGCCTTGGCACAGCAACGCCACTCGTAGCTCGACCGAAGGCAGAACTGCAAAACGAGCGGCGCCGTTTTTGGGACGAACGGCGAGGGGCGCCACTCAGTGCGGGCGTCCGTTTTGATGACGCGACTCAATCGCTCGCGGAGGGCGTCGCTTTATGACGCCAGGCTCGCTCCCGTCCATGCCGCTTACCGAGGTTTTGGTGTATGTCCTCATTTGCTGCACGTCTTTTTTGTAGGATGGACGGGTTATACATGAGACGAGGCGGTGCAAATGGCATACGAATACAACGGCGGCGAACGACAGCGAAACGTTCGCCTTGCCGGGCGTACCACGCCAGCATCCAGGAGTGTTTCTGACAACGACGGGCCGCAGCGTCCGCAGGATCGCCCCTTGTCGTCTATGCCGCAGAATACCAGCACGCGTCAAGCGGATCGCCCACGCTCGGGCACCCGTCAACGCCGGGCCGAAGTGCCTCGGCGGCAGAAAATCGATCGGCGAAAGTCTGACAACCACATCAGCCGTTTCTTTTCGAAGCCCCGCGGCGGACGCGGCGCAAAGCAGCCACGGCCGCTGGGACGCGGCCGGGCCGCCAATCCGCAGATTCATCGTCTCTGTCTTGCCCTGTGCTCCATCATGGCATGTCTGGCCTTTGTGTATCTGGGGTCGTGTGCCTCGCATGGCTCTGCCGGCCTAGAGCCCACCGCCGAGGAAAAGCTCCTCAAAGCCCCAGTCGCACCCGGCTACTCGTTTGCTTTTTCGACCCCACGTTCGCAGTGGAGTGCCGGCACCATGCCGCATATCTACCAGATCGACCCCGCATGGTCGGAGCTGCCCTACGCCGGTGGAACCATCCGCCAAAACGGCTGCGGACCCACCTGCCTCACCATGATCTACATCTTTAAAACGGGGCGCACCGATATGACGCCGGTCGATATGTGCGCCCTTTCCGAGGCGGGCAACTATGCCCCCACCGGTGCCACCGAGTGGTCGTTTATGACGAGCGGCGCCGCGCAGCTGGGGCTTAACGGGACGCAGCTCTACAACGACCGAGACTCGATGGCCCAGGCCTTGCGCTCGGGTGCTCCCGTAATCGCCGTCGTGCGTCCCGGCATGTTTACCAACGTGGGTCATTACATCGTCCTCTACGGCATTGACGACGCCGACCAAATCGGTGTCTACGATCCCAATTCGCCCAGCCGTAGCGCCCGCCGTTGGGGCATCGTAGAAGTCCTCAACGAAATCGAAACCATGTGGGCCTACTACTAGTCATTGGGGACAGACTTAAATGGCCAATACTAGTCATTGGGGACAGACTTAAATGACCAGCCATTAAATGACTAGCCACTGGGGACGGTCTTTGCAGACGACCGCTCGCGCTGCCGAAAAGGACTGTCCCAAGATGCCGGCAGAAAAGGAACGTCCCCAAGTGCCGGGTTTCCGCGGTCTTCAGCGCTTCTCATGAACAGTCACCTCAATAGCAAAAGCCCCGCAGTCGGAGCGGACTGCGGGGCTCATGAAGAGAGGCTAGTTTGTGGGCGCTTTGCCTGGCGCCCACAAGAGAGGCAACAGAGTAGAGGCTACTCGTGGATGCGGGTACCGGAGAGGCCGGCCATGGTCTCGGCGGCCTTGTCCAGGGCGCCGATAATGCAGGTGCGGCCCTTGCGGGAACGGGCGAACTTGATGGCAGCGCGGACCTTGGGCTCCATGGAACCCTTACCGAACTGGCCCTCGTCGGCCAGGCGCTCGGCCTCGTCGGCGGTGAGGTCCTCGAGCTCCTCCTGGTTGGGCTTGCCAAAGTTGATGGCGACATGCTCAACGGCGGTCAGCAGGAACAGAACGTCGGCGTCGCAGTCCTCGGCCAGCAGCTCGCCGCCCAGGTCCTTGTCGATGACGGCGGGAACGCCCTTGTAGCAACCCTTGTTCTCGTAGTCGCGGACGACGGGAATGCCGCCGCCACCGCAGGCGATGACGATGAACTCGTTGTCGAGCAGGTTGAGGATGGAGTCGGCCTCGACGATCTTCTTGGGATCGGGGGAGGCGACGACGCGGCGCCAGCCGCGGCCGGAATCCTCGACGAAGACCTTGGAGGGATCCTCGGCCATGAACTCCTTGGCCTGCTCCTCGGTGTAGAAGGGGCCGATCGGCTTGGTCGGGTTCTTGAACGCGGGATCGTCGGGATCGCACTCGATCTGGGTGACGACGGTGGCGGCGTGCCAACGCTTATAGCGCTTGTGCATCTCGCGGCCGATGCCCTGCTGCAGGTGATAACCAATGTAGCCCTGGGACATGGCGCCGCACTCGGGCAGCGGCATCTCGGGGGTGCCGATGGCGTCGTGGGCAGCGGCGAAGGCATTCTGGATCATGCCGACCTGCGGGCCGTTGCCGTGGGTGATGATGATCTCGTTACCCTGCTCGATGAGACCAAGGAGTGCGTGGGCGGTGTTGCTCACGGCCTCGATCTGCTCGACGGGGTTGTTGCCGAGGGCGTTGCCGCCAAGGGCGACGACAATACGATCGGGCTTGCCAAGAGGCTTAGACATTGCTGGAATCCTTTCTGTAAAAGGCCTACATCCCATTAATAACCCACGTCCGTGCAATACGCGAGTTTATTAAGGTTTATATTCTCTTTATCGCTCATTTTATTCATTTTGAAAACAGTTGAACGGTGAACGGTCGTTTTTACCCGTTCAGCGTAAAGATGCCCAGCTCAAGCATATCTAAGCTATTTACGTGCGACTTTATTTTGATATAGCAGGGATTAGACCAGATTATACAAACTATATCTTTGCTAAACACAAAACAGACAGCGCAATATCTTACTCGCACTATACGAGATTCTATACATTTATAAGACGAGTATGCAGCCCTGCAATAACATGGCGTTTTTCATCCAACTTAAGGAATAGACAAGTGTTCATACCGCGCGTCGGCCGGCAGCCGGCGAGCCGTCTCGTCGATTGCCGCTTCCAGAAATTCAAAAACTGATATTGCGCGCGCAATTACGGCATGGTACTTTAGCGAAGAACAGCGCGGGCTGGGGCGACAGAGATCTGTCGTGAAGTTTGGGTTCGGCGACCCCACTGCTGTCTTCTCCTTATCCGCCAGCGAACCCCTTGAGCGACGGATTGAGGAGGTCCTTACTATGACAAAAATGCTCAAGATCACGCTGAATGGCGAGACGTTTCTCGCCGACATGCTCTGGGACAAGGCTCCCGAGGCGTGCAAGCTGTTCGAATCGTCCTGTCCGGTCGAGTCACGTATCTTTTCGGCCAAGATCTGCGATGCCGAGGTAACCTATCCCGTATCGGGCCCCATCGCCAATTACGAGCACATCGAGAACCCCGTCTTTCACGAGCCAGCGGGCGCCGTGAGCTGGTATGGCGGCTGGTCGTCAATTTGCATCTTCTTTGACGTGTGCGAGCCCTTTGGCACCTGCAACATGTTCGCCCGCATCTGCGAAGCCGACCGCGAGCGCTTTGCCGCCGCCTGCCGCAATGTCTGGGACAACCAGGGCATGTACATTAAAAACGAAATCGTCGAGATCGAAACGGAGGCCTAAAGATGATGGATATCAACACCCTGCTCGCACTCGACCTTGCCGAGTACACCACTGCACTTGAGGCCCTCGCTGACCAAATGATGCTCGAAGAACCCCGTGACATCGACTACATGCGCCGCCGCAAGCTCGACACCGGCCGCGAATTCGCCGTCTGGAACTTCACCGTCGGCTACTGTATGAACGCCGCCGACGCTCTCTCCCTCCTGCGAGCCCAGGCCAACGAAAACGCCAACGACGGCACCGCCGACCTCGCAACGATCAACAACAGCGCCGCGCGCCTGTGCGACTGGTTCTCGGGCGCCTTTGACGTCACCGGCAAAATGGATGACACTACGGCAATCCTCGCCCACAGCCGCGACCTCTACGCCCAGGTAGAGACTCACGAACAGTTCGCGGCCCTCACCCGTGCCACTGAGCGCTATCTGGTCCAGCTCCAATTTTGGGTCGACCGCCAGATTCCCTGGCCGGCTATTAGCGACCTCGTCCACGGCTACCGCCTACGCACAGAGAGCGGCGAGACAAGGTAAAAACAGCCAGGTAGCACCAACATAGTCCCACCACGGGACCCAAAGTAAGAATCAGAGGGCTGGAGACGCACGCAACAGCGTCCCCAGCCCCTTCGCAAAGTAGAGCGCTGTTTCAGTGGCTTTGAGACCTTATCGGACCTTTGCTATCTTCCAATTTTTGTATATTTACGACGTTATTATCTGCCAATTTTTGTATGATTTTAGGCGATTCTATCTGTCAATTTTTGTCATTTGGGGGTTTAATGCTACGCCGTAAGGTCACTGATAGGCTTTTGAGCTGGAAGAATAACTCCAATAAGGCATTACTTGTTACTGGTGCGCGTCAGATCGGCAAGAGCTATGCGATTCGCGCGTTTGGAAAAAGCAACTACGCTTCGTATTTTGAGGTCAATTTACTACTCGATATCGAAGCAAGGAATGCACTTGTTGGCGCAAAGAACTCCGTTGACTTTATCAACCGCGTAGCCCTTCTTGCGGATGCGCCGCTTGTTGAGGGCGATACGCTTGTCTTTGTCGATGAGATTCAGGAGTATCCGCAGATCGTTACACTCATGAAGGCGTTGGTCGAGGATGGGCGCTTTAGCTATGTCTTCTCGGGGTCTATGCTTGGGACTGAGTTTAAGGGGATCTCTTCTTTTCCGGTGGGGTATGTAGAGCACATTGTTATGCGCCCGATGGATTTTGAAGAGTTTTGTTGGGCAAACAGCGTTAGCGAGAATGTGCTTGCAGGCATTCGCAGCTGCCTTGTCGAGAAACATTCTGTCGAAAACTATATTCATGAGGCGATGCTCAAGAACTATAGAGCTTATATCGTTTGCGGCGGCATGCCGGAGGTCGTTCAGAATTATATTGATTCGGGTTATTCGCTCGTGAGCACACGTGAGCTTCAAACTCAGTTGGTCGATCAGTACAAAAGCGATATCTCAAAATATGCATCGACTCGAGCGTTTAACGTTCGGTCGATTTTTGAGCAAATTCCCGTTCAGCTTGAGGCGGAGTCTCATCGCTTTGTTGTTTCGTCTCTGGGTGAGGGAGCTCGCCTTAAAAAATATGAGCAGGATTTCCTGTGGCTTGTTAACGCAGGTGTTGGATTGATGGTCGCCAGGGTGATGGAGCCACGGAGTCCTCTCAAGAGGACGGAGAAAACGACAGCCTTCAAACTATACGAGTCTGATACAGGCATGCTCTCATCGCGATACCCCGGTAGCACTGCACGCGCTGTCTATCTTGATATGAAAACTCCCAACCTTGGTGGTCTCTATGAGAACGTGGTCGCGCAGGAACTCGTTGCCCTCGGGGCGGATGCATGGTACTACCAAACGCGTGAGGTCGGTGAAGTTGACTTTGTGATCGAAGGCGCCCACGGGCATGTTGTCCCAATCGAGGTCAAATCGGGCAAGAAAGTTCGAGCGCATGCGGCCCTCGATCGTCTGATGAGTGTAGGCGAGTACAAAATTCCCGAGGCCGTTGTACTGAGCCACGAGAATCTCAGCAAAGAGGGCAAGGTTCTGTACGTTCCAATCTACATGACGTTTTGTCTCGATGAGTTTATGGAAAAGGATGACCCCAATAACGATTTCTCGTTCGCACCCATATCTCTCTAGCCATTTGAATCCGCAATCCAGCCCCGCCCACGCATCAATGCATTTCCCAAGGTGCTGCGCGTTTCGCGGCAAAGCCGCGAAAAAGCAAAGGGATAAGAAGCGGCAACAGCCAAAACCTCCATCCATCCCCAAAGTGGCGCGAGGTTTCGCGGCAAAGCCGCGAAACAGCGAAGGGGACAAAAGACCCCCTCAGCCACGTCCTTCATTCAGCCCCACAATCCGAGGACGTAGTCGTAGCAGGATCTGAGGGCTAACCTTCGCGGACATTCCGCAGGACGAAAGAACCCCCGCCGCACGTAGTGCGCAGCGGGGGTTCTTTCATGTCCGAGGACATCCGCGAAGGTTAGCCCTCAGATCCTGCGGTGGGAGACCTAGGCCTCGTTGTACACCGTCTTGAGCTTCAGCAGGTGAGCGTAGCGGTCCATAGCGGCCTGCTCGTTCTCCTTGAAGAGCTCCTCGGCGCGCTCGGGGAAGGAACGCGTCAGCGAAGCGTAACGGGCCTCGTTCATCAGGAACTCCTGATAGCCGCCCGCGGGCTCCTTGGAATCGAGCGAGAACTTCTTGCCGGCAGCAGCCTCGGGGTTGAAGCGGAAGAGGTTCCAGTAACCGCACTCGACAGCCTTCTTCATCTCGGCCTGGCAGTTCTGCATGCCGCCCTTCTTGATGGAGTGCATCTCGCAGGGGCTGTAGCCGATGATGAGGGACGGGCCGTCGTAGGCCTCGGCCTCGTGGATGGCCTTGAGAGTCTGAGCCGGGTTGGCGCCCATGGCGACCTGCGCCACGTAGACGTAACCATAGCTCATAGCGATCTCGGCCAGAGACTTCTTCTTGGTCACCTTGCCGGCAGCGGCGAACTGAGCAACCTGGCCCAGGTTCGAGGCCTTGGAGGCCTGACCGCCGGTGTTGGAGTAGACCTCGGTGTCGAAGACGAAGACATTGACGTTGTGGCCAGAAGCCAGGACGTGGTCCAGACCACCGAAGCCGATGTCGTAGGCCCAACCGTCGCCACCGAAGATCCAGAAGGACTTCTTGGTGAGGTAAGCCTTGTCGGCGAGGATCGCCTTGGAAGCGTCGCAGCCGCACTTCTCGAGCTCGGCAACGTAGGCGGCGGCAGCAGTCTTGGAGGCCTCGGCGTCGTTGACGGAGTCGATCCAAGCCTGACCGGCGGCCTTGAGCTCGTCAGACGGACCGTCTGCGGCGATGAGCTCCTGGGTGGCGGCGATCAGCTTATTCTGGACGGCCTCGTAACCGATGGCCATGCCCAGACCGTGCTCAGCATTGTCCTCGAACAGGGAGTTGTTCCACGCCGGGCCGTGACCGTCCTTGTCCTTGCAGTAAGGAGCGGTGGCAGCGGGGTTGCCCCAAATGGAGGAGCAGCCGGTGGCGTTGGAGATGAACATGCGGTCGCCGGCGACCTGGGTCACCAGACGTGCATAAGCGGTCTCGGCGCAGCCGGCGCAGGAGCCGGAGAACTCCAGGTAGGGCTGCTTAAACTGGCTGCCCTTGACGTTGGCCGCGATGAGCTCCTTCTTCTCGGAGACGTTCTTGACCATGTAGTCCCAAACGGGCTGCTGATCCATCTCCTGCTCGGTGGGAGCCATCTCGAGGGCGCCCTTGGGGCAGACCTTGACGCAGTTGGTGCAGCCCATGCAGTCGAGCGGGGACACAGCCATGGTGAACTTCATGCCCTTGGCCTTGGGACCCATGGCGTCGAGCGTACGGGTAGCCTCGGGCGCAGCGGCAGCCTCGTCCTCGGTCATCGCGAACGGACGGATGGTGGCATGCGGGCACACATAGGCGCACTGGTTGCACTGGATGCACTTGGTCTCGTCCCAGTGAGGAACGACCACGGCGACGCCGCGCTTCTCGTATGCGGAGGCGCCCAGCTCAAACTGGCCGTCGGCACAATCGACAAAGGCAGAAACGGGCAGGCTGTCGCCATCCATGCGATCGATGGGCTCGAGCAGGTTCTTGACCTGCTGGGCGATAGCGGACTTGGTCTCCTCGGAAAGCTCGACAGGAGCGGCGTCCTCGGCGGTAGCCCAGTCGGCCGGAACCTCGAACTTACGGAAGGCGGTAGCGCCGGCATCGATGGCCTTGTGGTTGGCGTCGACGATGGCCTGGCCCTTCTTCATGTAGGACTTGGTAGCCGCGTCCTTCATGTACTGCAGGGCGTCCTCGGCGGGCAGGACCTTGGCCAGCGCGAAGAAGGCGGACTGGAGCACCGTGTTGGTGCGCTTGCCCATGCCGACCTTGGCAGCCAGGTCGATAGCGTCGATCAGGTAGACGTTGACGTTGTTGTTCGCGATGTAGCGCTTGGCCACGGCAGGCATGTGCTCGGCGAACTCCTCATCGCTCCACTGGCAGTTGACCAGGAAGGTGCCGCCCGGCTTGACGTCGCGGACCATCTTGAAGCCCTTGACGATGTAGCTGGGGTTGTGGCAAGCGACAAAGTCGGCCTTGGTCACGTAGTACGGCGAGCGGATCGGGGAATCACCAAAGCGCAGGTGCGAGACGGTAACGCCGCCGGTTTTCTTGGAGTCGTACTGGAAGTAGGCCTGAACGTACTTGTCGGTGTGGTCGCCGATGATCTTAATCGAGTTCTTGTTGGCGCCGACGGTACCGTCGCCACCCAGACCCCAGAACTTGCACTCGATGGTGCCGGGAGCTGCGGTGTTGGGCGCATCCTCGGCCTCGGGCAGGCTCAGGTTGGTCACGTCATCGACAATGCCGATGGTGAACTCGCGCTTGGGCTCGTCCTTCTTGAGCTCCTCGAAGACGGCAAACGCGGACGCGGGAGGCGTGTCCTTGCTGCCCAGGCCGTAACGGCCGCCGACGACCTTGATACCCGTCTTGCCGGCCTCGTAGAGAGCGGAGACGACGTCCTGGTAGAGCGGCTCGCCGATGGAACCCGGCTCCTTGGTGCGGTCCATGACGGCGATCTTCTGGACGGTCTCGGGGAGAACGTCCACGAAGTGCTTGATGGAGAACGGACGGAACAGGCGAACCTTGACCAGGCCGACCTTCTCACCGTGAGCGTTGAGGTAGTCGATGACTTCCTCGAGCACGTCGCAGAAGGAGCCCATGCACACGACGACGCGATCGGCATCGGGAGCGCCGTAGTAGTTGAACAGGCCGTAATCGGTGCCGAGCTTCTCGTTGATCTTCTTCATGTAGCCCTCGACGACGGCAGGGAGCTCGTCGTAGACCTTATTGCAGGCCTCGCGGTTCTGGAAGAAGATGTCGCCGTTCTCATGGCTGCCGCGGGTGTGCGGGTGCTCAGGGTTGAGCGCGTGGTCGCGGAAAGCCTGGACGGCGTCCATGTCGCACATCTCGGCAAGATCCTTGTAGTCCCACATGGCGACCTTCTGGATCTCGTGGCTGGTGCGGAAGCCGTCGAAGAAGTTGAGGAACGGGGTCTTACCCTCGATGGCGGCAAGGTGAGCCACCGGCGAGAGGTCCATGACCTCCTGGACGTTGCCCTCGGCGAGCATGGCGAAACCGGTCTGGCGGCAGGCCATGACGTCGGAGTGATCGCCAAAGATGTTCAGGGCGTGGGAAGCGACGCAACGCGCGGAGACGTGGAAGACGCCCGGGAGCTGCTCGCCCGCGATCTTGTACATGTTCGGGATCATCAGGAGCAGGCCCTGAGAAGCCGTGTAGGTGGTGGTCAGAGCACCGGCGCCCAGCGAACCGTGAACGGTACCGGCTGCACCCGCCTCGGACTCCATCTCGACGACCTTGACCGGGGTGCCAAAGATGTTCTTGCGACCCTGGGCCGCCCACTGGTCGACATGGTCGGCCATCGGGCTGGACGGCGTAATGGGATAAATTCCCGCTACCTCGGTGTACGCATACGAAACATATGCGGCCGCCTCGTTGCCGTCCATAGACTTAAACTTACGCGCCATATACCCCTCTCCTCTCATATAGGTATACAGGCCCCGGCGATTACCGGGATGTTGGCGTGATGGGATTTTCGCTGTTGCTTCCAGTCATCTGACAGGCGGACTCAGCAGCAGGTACATGGCGTGGAGAGAAGGCATGCCGAGGCGAGGAGGGCTGCACGCGCTCCACAGGCCCAGCTACCCGTCTTGCACATGATCGAGCGCCGCAAAGGCCGCATGCCGGATGCTCCCGGGCACGCCCCGGTGATGGGAAGCGCCCGCAACGGAAATCCGCATGCGGGTTTATTGTACCCCGCCGTCAAGTGTAATTTCGACAAATATAGGCGGGCGGTAAAGGTTTACCCCGAGCGACCATCAAGGACAAAAATAATCCTTCCGTCACCGAGGGACCAAATGGCAGTTGCGGTGAAATAGGGACTGTTTTTGCCGGCCGTAGCCTTAAACAGTCCCTATTTCACCGCAACTTATTTAGGAGATGAGTCAGAGGGCGCCGAGGAGGATGGCGTAGGCTGTGGATTCTCCGAGCCTGAGCTCGTCACCGGGGTTGAGCTGAGCGGAGCGGCCGGGCTCGACCTGGGTGCAGACGTTCGTCGCGCCGTTTACCACCACAGTTCCGTTGGTGGACGACAGGTCCTCGACGTACCAGACATTTTGGTCATCGCACCACACGTGGGCATGGCGAGCCGAAACGTCATCGCCCACATCGGTGATATCGCCCTCCCCCGTCGCCAGCGCGCCGATCTCGACGCCCTCCTCACTCGGCTGAATCCAGCGCGGGGCGCTCACCACGTAGCCGTTTTGCACGCGCAGCAGTCCCAACGGGTGCGCAGGCGCCGCCTCGCGCTCGCCCGTGACCGTCGAGGTGCTCAGCGAGCGCGGCGTCGACGTGGCGCCGCCACAGGTCGCATGAGCGTAGTCGAGGGCATAGGTCACCGACGAGCGGACATCTGCCGAGCAGCCCACGGCGACAAACAGCACCAGGATGGCCTCGGCGCGCTCGGCGGGCATGAGCTCAGCCGCCTGCGACAGGCGCTCGAGCGCATTGCGATAGAGATTCGTGTCCTGATGGCATTCCTCGAGTGCCCGCACCATGGGCTCGCCAGCGGGGCCGCACACCATGTTGGTCACGGCCGCGGCGTCCATGGGATTGCGGCGGCGCAGGGCCAGCTGCGATATAATGCGCGCGGCCGAGGTGCCGTAATCGGCAAAATAACGTTCCTGCAGCGTGCCGACCGGCGCGCGCACGATAAAGCGCGAAACCCAAGAGCGGTCGGCAGCACGGCTCTGCGGACTACGGCCGTCGACGAGCGGGCGGCTCGAGAGCACCAGGCCGCACAGTTCGATATGGCTCAGGTGCGCTGCGTGCTTAAAGATGTCAAACATTGCCCCGCACGGGGTGAGCTCAGCTTGAGAAGCCATGGCTTAGCCCTCCTTGGTCGCAGAGATAGTGTCGGATACTTCGGCCGGCCCGCCAAAGGCGCGAGCAGCCGCGGCTCCGCCGGCAAGCGGTGTCGCCATGGAAATTTTCGCACGTCGCGCTGACACGACGGGAAGCTCAAAGGCAAACCCCATCGCCAGCAAAAACCACGTGAGCGCATAGGTTGCAATTAGGGCGGCAACGAAGCCGCTCGCTACGGCGCGCTGGGAAAACACGGTGCATGCAACCGCGATCAGCACCGGAACCTCGCAGGCAGAAAGCACCAGTACGCCATGCAGGAACCCCGTGCGACGATCGTGTGCCATGGCGCCGGCAGCGATGCCCACCATGCCCGGCGGTGCCAACGCCAGTGCGGCGATAATGGCCGGCAGCTTCCCGGACCACATAAGCGGTCCCACGACGAGCGTCACATGGGCACCCGACGCCAACAGCGCAGCTGATACCACGACCACAGCCCAAATCACGCCGCATACCGCCGTCGCACCAACCATCACCGCACGCCGGGCTGTATGCCCCGATACCTCCATCGGGCACGGCAAGAGCGGCTCGGCGCGAAGCGAGCGGGCGACATTTTGCGCATAGTGGTCGCAAAATGCCGAGAGCGCCGCCTCCACCGCAGCCGGCTCGGGACGATCTTCCTGATGGCAGGACAGGCAGGCCATGACCACGTCGAACAACTGGGCATCGACAAACGCCAGCGCATCGCGCAGATCCTCGGAATTTGGATCGAGCCCCAGCTGCTGAGCCTGTTCGGCCGCGGCAAGTGCCACATCGGGCTCGCGTCGCAGCAGTTGCGTCAAGTCGCAGCCGGGCGCGTGGGCGCCAACGGGATAATCGGGCAGCGTATCCATCTTGAGGCGATAAGGGCTGGCGATATCGCACGTCTTTTTGCGCGAGCCCGAAGTACCCGACGCACCCGGCGCTACTTCGTACGGCGCGACACCGGCGATGAGCTCGTAGACCGTACTCGCCGCTGCATAGACATCGATTGCCGGCGACATGCGAAGCATGCGCAGGTCGGGGATATCGTCGGTGAGCATCTCGGGCGGGGCGTAGGCCACCGTCGCGCGGCGCAACGTGGCATAGCGCTCGGTAAACGACGCCTTGCCGCCGGTGCCGGCCACCGCAGAGGCGGGCTCGAGCGCCAGCGAAGAGCCAAAGTCGATCAAGCACAGGTCGAAGGTGCCTTCGGCAAGCTGTCGGTCGAGCGGCAGGCGCGCCGTGCGCACCATAATATTAGCGGGCGAGATATCGCGATGGACGAACCCCTCGCCTACCAAGCTCATGCGGCAGAGCAGATCGAACAGGTCGCGACCCAGGCGCGCCGCCACGAGCGGCGACAGACGCCCGGCCTCGTCCACGGCAAGGCGCGAGCGCAGGCGAGCGAGCGTCTCGCCCTCGACCCACTCCATGACAATCGCGGGCACGCCGTCAACCTCGCCCCATCCATACAGGCGGGGAAAGCCTCTAAGGCCCGAAAGGGCGCGATGGCATTCGTATTCCTCGCGAAACGCCGCCTTGAACTTGGTGACCAGCGCCTCGTGGGCGACATCGTCATCAAATTCGTCGCGCGTTGGCAAGATGAGCTGCTTGAGTGCCACGGCCTCGCCCTGCGCGTTGACGGCACGCGTCACACGGCCGATACCGCCGCGGCGCATGGTGGCGTCATCGGCAAACAGCATCGTAAAACGGCGCAGGTAGGCGGGAAGCTCGTCCGGGCCCAGCGCAATGGCGGGCTCAAACCCTCCAACGCGCGCCAGGCGCAGGCCCACCATAGGGTCGCGATTTAGCGCGCACGATGTGCCAAAAGCAAGGCTATTCGTCATAGGGCGATCGCCGCCACTTTGGTATTGAAGTTGTTGAGCGCGACGTCGTCATCGCCGTAATGCCCCACCCATTGGCACAGATTGGTGTAGCAGCCCCATAGGTTGGCGTATTGCTGATACCACTTTGACTTGGGAGAAAACGTTTGCCGGCCAAACTCGGCACGGATGACAAACATATCGCTGGCCAGGCTGTCGCACGGTCCGGTATCGCCTGTTGCGTTATAGGTCGAAACCACGCTATTGGCGCGGGCGACATAGCCATCGAGCATGTTGTATTTGGTCACGAGCCAGCTGTGAATACTCTCCTCCTCGGCAGCCGAGAGACCACCCGAGTCCGTGTCGCCGCCGGCACCGCCGTCCGTCGAGCCATCACTCGAAGATCCACCGCCAGAGGCGGAGCCCGAACCGGAACCGCCGCCCGACGAATCGGAGCTGGAGCCAGACGAACCCGAACCGCCGGGCTTGCCTGTCTGTTGGGCATCCTGCCCCTTCTGCTGCTCGGCCTTATTGACGACAGAAGCCACACTGTTGTTGGAAAGCTTCGTAATGACCTTGTTGTTGGTAAGCACGATAGTCTTGCCGTTTGCCAGCGTGATCTCGTTGGACGCCCGCTCGCCCTCGTCCGCGGGATCGACGCCAAACACGGTGCGCCCGAACACGCTCGCCCACGCATATCCGGTTGTCGTTCCCAAGTCGCTTTTGGCCTTGCGCCCAATATGCAGCTCGCGCTCAGCATGCGCCTGTACCATGGACGGCACCGTCATACCATAAGCCGAAACACCGGCTATGACCAGCACGAGCGAGCAAGACAGCAGCACGTACGCCCGAGGCGCCAGGCCCAGCCGGCGTCGCATGCGCACCGCGGCGCCATGCTTTGTCTGAGTGCTAGCGGGCCGCATGCGTTCTCCTCCAACAAAAACACGCCGCTTAAATCGGGAGCATTCGTAAAACAGTTTCAGTCCCGGCAGTAATGTCTGCCGGGACTGTTCTTGTATAAATTGAAGCCGTATGTATATGATTAAACAGACCGATAAACTTGAATAGGTCGAATAGATAATAATTTATGGAGGTTGTAATGGTAAGAATAGCAACTGTAAATGATGCGGAGCAATTAAACATCTTAAACAACGAATTTAATGGTGAGGGCGATACAAGCATAGACAATATTAGAAATTCCCTTATGAATAATAAACAGGAAGTTGTTATCGTTGCTGATGAAGATGATATGTTAGTTGGATTTGTTTGTGTTCAGCTTAAAAAATCGTTCTGCTATGATGAATATATGCCTGAAATTACAGAAGTGTATGTTAAACCAGCATACAGAAAAAGAGGCTTAGCGAGTGAGATGATTACTTTTGCAGAGGCTTATTGCAGTAAGAATTATCCACTTGACAAATATGAACTTCTAACAGGACAAGAAAATCTTGTTGCACAAACTGTATATAATAAACTTGGATATGTAGATGATAATGAACTTCATTTATCAAAAAGAGTGAAGAAGTAAGTCAAATTAAGATTTGTCGAACTGATACTAAGGGCGCACTTCTATACGGGTTAAACCCGTATGTGCGCTCTGCGAGACCGAACAGCTCGGCCCCCTGAATATCTGGGGTGCGTCACTGCGTTCCGTACAAGGGGATCCATCCCTTGCGCCGCTATGCGGCTATCCTTACATGAAAAAAGGCGTGATCACTTTCGTCACGCCTTTTGCCTATTTAACTGTCTTACGAACACCCCGCTAAAGCGGCGCATTCTTTCATATCCACATTTGAGTGTATCAGCGAACCCAAAAGGTTGTGCAACGAATGGGCAAATACGAGGTGCGAGTGGACCCATCCACGCGATAAGCGGATGAAAAGCAGGTTTGTTGCGCAACAAATGCATGAACGCGTGCCCAATTATGAGCGCCCCGTGCGGCAGGCCGACGGGACATGCCGCGGAGCTGACGCCGCCTAGATCGCACGACGGGCCTCGATAGCACGGCCGAGCGTAAGCTCGTCAGCATACTCCAGGTCGCCTCCCACGGGCAGGCCGCTCGCCAGACGCGACACCTCGACGCCCAGAGGCTTGATGGTGCGGGCAAGGTAGCTCGCCGTGGTCTCGCCCTCAATGTTGGGGTTGGTGGCGATAATGACCTCGTGGATGTCCTCGTGGCCCAAGCGCGCCAGCAACTCGCGGATGTGCAGCTGCTCGGGGCCGATCTTGTCCATGGGGCTGATCACGCCGCCCAGCACGTGGTAGAGGCCGTGGTAGCTGCCCGTGCGCTCAATCGCCTGGACATCGCGCGGCTCACCCACCACGCAGATGCGGGTGGTGTCGCGCATCGAGTCTTGGCAGATGGAGCACTCGTCAGCGGTGGCGTAATTAAAGCAGCGGCTGCAAAAATGCACTTCCTGCTTAACCTCTAGAATGGCCTCGGCCAGGCGGCGCGCCTCCTCGGCGTCGGCCTCGAGCAGGTAGTAGGCGATGCGCTGGGCCGATTTGGGGCCAATGCCCGGCAGACGGCCCAGCTCATCGAGCAGTTTTTGCAGACTATGGTTGGCACTCATATATGTGCGCGTCTTAGAACGGCATGCCCGGGATGTTGAGGCCGCCGGCGATGGCGCCCATCTGCTTGTTGGCGAGCTCGTTGACGCCGCGGACGGCCTCGTTGACGGCAGCCATAATCATGTCCTGCAGCATATCGACGTCCTCGGGATCGAGCGCATCGGGGTCGATGGTAAGGTTGACGAGCTCCATCTCGCCGTTAACGGTCACCTTGACCATGCCGCCGCCGGCAGAGGCGTCGACGGTCTGGGACTTGAGGTTCTCCTGCGCGGCGGCAAGCTGCTCCTGCATCTTGCGGGCCTGCTTCATCATCTGCTGCATGTTCATACCGGCCATGATGGCTCCTTTACGTGTGGTCGCGCGACAAGCTGCAAGGGCAGCCGGGCACGGCGGGACTTTCAAACTCAAAAATCGTACCACGGCGCGGGGCAAACGAGCGGGGCGGTCGCGCTAACTCAGTCGATGTACATGTCCTCTAGCGTGACGCGCCGCCCAAGACTATGCAAGGTCGAATTATGCAAGGTCTCACAACTCGGCGTATACACCCGCCCGCATAGTTACTCCACCGGCTTGAAGATGGTGGACTGGCCAAAGACACTACGTATGAGGGCTTTGGCCTCGTCCTCGGTCTGCGGGATGCCCGGGGCTGCGCCCTGGTGACCGAAAGGACTGCCAGCACCGGGGCTGGACTCCCAAGGGGCAGCGAGGGCGTCGTCACTTGCAGGAGCGGACGTCGCAGCCGCGGGAGCTGCGGCCGAAGCGGCAGGGCTGGGCGCAGGCGCCGCGGCAGGCACGTCGAACGGAGGAAGATCTTCCCCGCTCGCATCGCCGGCGAAGCCGCCGACCATGGCGTCGTCGTAGGGTACCTGCTCGGATTCCCATGGCGCAGCCTGCACAGACGGCTGAATCTTGGGAGCAGACGCGCACTCGGGCGCTCGGGGCGCGGGCTCGGTCGGGAGCTTGCCCGTGGCAGGAGCACCGGCAGGGTTGTCGGAGCGCAGCCAAGGGGCCTTGGCCAGGTCGGATGACTTGGGTGCAGGCGCGGCAGCGGGCTTGGACGCGGGGATCGGAGCAGCCGGTTTGGGCACGGCGGGTTCAGTCACCGACGGGATCGGTGCCGCTACCGGTGCCGCTTTTGGCTGCGTCGCGCTGGCGCTCAAGGATGCAGGGGCCGCCGAGGACACGGGTTGCGGGTCCGCAGATGCCGCAGCCCGTGCAGATGGAGAAAGCTCCTCATGTTGAGGAGCCGGCCTGACACCCCCATCCAGGACATAGTCGACGGTGCGACGACCGAAGACCGCACTGACTGTCGGCAAAAACACCGCCTGTGTATCAGCACGCCCGAGCATCTTGATAGCAAATGCCGTAGGGAACGAGACCGTGAGCTTAGAACCATCGTCTGCCGTAGCGCGAGCGTTCAACAGGAGAGCCGCATAAGAAGGTTGTTGGGCCTTGACGCGCTCGACGACCTCGACCCATTTGCGCTGGAGCTCGCCGGCATCCTCGACCGCAGGGGTCTCGGCGGCGCCGGCGGCAGCAACCTGAGCGGCAGTGTTGGGCTGGGGCTTAGGCGCCGGCGCAGCGGCAGGTACGGGAGCCGAAGCGGCGGTGGGCTGGGGCATCGGAGCCGGGGCAGGCTGAGGCGCAGGCGCAGCGGGCTTGGGGGCCGGAGCGGGCTGGGCCGCCGGAGTGGCGGCGCCGCGATCCCAAGGCATGCCGCCCTGGCGCGCGGGCGTAGCAGTGGGAGCGGCGGATGCCACAGGGGCAGCAGCTCGGGCACCCGAAATCAGCGTCGGTTGTTGTGTCGCCACAGGTGCAGCCGCGACAGCCGCAGGCGCAGCACCAGCAGCAGCCACGCTCGCCGGCACCGCGGCGTTGGCGACCATGGCCTCCAAGCGTGCCACGCGCTCGGCCAGGGCCTCAATGGTCAGATCGGCCTCGGGACGTGCCAGGCGCGTGCAGGCGATCTCGAGCACCAGGCGCACGTCGCTCGCACCCCTCATCTCCAACGCGGCATCGTCGAGCACTGTCAGCACGCGGGCCAGACGGTCGGCCGGATGCCCGCCAAAGGCAGCAGCCTCGGCAGCAAGCGCCTCAGCCTGCTCGGCCCCGCCCTCAAACAGCTCGGCACGGGTACCGGCAACGCAGGCCACATACACGTCGCGCACGTGCGCCACCAGGTCGCGCGTCAGCTCAAGCAGGTCATTGCCCTCCTCGACCTGTGCGCGAATGAGCCCATAGAGTTCAGCAATATCACGCTCGGCGATGGCGCGGGCAAACTCGCCCAGGATCTGGTCCGAAACCTCGCCCAAAAGCGAGCGGGCATCGTCCGCATGCACGGCGCCGTTGCCAAAAACGCTCAGCTGCTCCAGCGTGGAAAGCGCGTCGCGCATGCCGCCCTTGGCATGGCGCGCCACGATGGCCAGCGCCTCGTCGTCGTAATCGAAGCCCTCCTGCTCGCACACGTAGGACAGGCGATGCTCGATATCCTCGTTGCCGATGCGGTGGAAATCGAAGCGCTGGCAGCGCGAGAGGATGGTCTCCAGAATCTTTTGCGGATCGGTGGTGCACAACACAAAGATCACGTGCGCCGGCGGCTCCTCGAGCGTCTTGAGCAGCGCGTTAAACGCCGCCGTCGTGAGCATATGGACCTCGTCGATAATATAGATCTTGTACTTGCCACGCACCGGGGCAAAGTTAACGGAGTTGATGATCTCCTCGCGCACATTGTCCACGCCCGTACGGCTTGCGGCATCGAGCTCGTAGACATCGGGGTGGTTGCCCTCGGCGATGAGCTCGCACTCTTCGCAAGTGCCGTCGGGCATGCAGCCGCTTGCGCCCTCGGCGCGCGCCGCCTCGGCATTGCGGCACAGCAGCGCCTTGGCCAGAATGCGCGCCATGGTGGTCTTGCCCGTGCCGCGCGGTCCGCAGAACAGGTACGCGTGGGACAGGCGTCCCTCGGTGATGGCGTGCTCGAGCGTCGAGACGATATGCTGCTGGCCCACCACGGAGTCGAAGGTGAGCGGGCGATACTTTCGGTACAACGATTCCATGGGTGCTCCCCCGGGTATACTGAGTCTTGTTGCCGCGACGGCCATGCGGTCGCACGGCATACTGCACTCATAATAACCCGTACGGCGAGCCCGCCGCGATAGGAGTCCAAAGAGCATGGCAGACGCAGAGAGCAACCTCGTTCCCTCCGAAGCAGCCGACCAGGTCGAGGTCGCGCTCGAGAAACAGGCAGCAGCCGACGACGGCATCCTGTACCTCAACGAGTATCAGTACGAAAACGACCTCGTCACCGACTTCGCCCGCTTGGTCGCCTCGCCCAGGCGTCGCGGCTCGCTGTATGTCGCCGCGGCAATTGCCGCGCTGCTCGGCATCGGCATGTTGGTGGCCGGCGGCAACTGGATCAAGTTTGGCGTCGTCCTGATCGTGTTCGGCGCCTTTTTGGCCTGGTGGAGCAAAAACCTGCACCACACGCTCGCCCGCGACTTTATCGACGCCGTCGAGGCCGACAAGTCCATGGGTGGCCGCTATCGCCGCGTCGCCGCCAACGAGGACGGCTTGATGGTTTGGGGCAAGAGCGGCAAGTCGCAGTTCTTCCCGTTTGAGAAGCTCGACCACGTACTCGACGGCGAGCGCATCTTTGTTGCCATGTTCGCAGACCAGGGCGTGACGATCCCCAAGGACACCTTTGTTCGCGGCGACGCCGAGCAGTTTGGCTCCTTCCTTAAGGCGCGCATCAACAAAAAGCTCCGCATCGAGACCAAGAAGAAGAAAATGAAGGCCGAGAAGGCTGCAGCCGAGGCCAAGCAGGGAGACAAGGCAGACAAGCCCCAGGACAACAAGGGCAAGCAGTGCAAGCAGAAGAAGGGCAAGAAGAAGCGCTAAGGCCAAGTCAGACAGGCAGCCTCGCATCCCGCTATCCTCCCCATGCACCAGAGCGTGCTACACTAGCAGCATCTATGCCACCGCGAATGGCTCGGCACCGCGCCCGCCGCTCGCAAACGAACTTTAAACGCACGAGGGTTGGCCATGCCGCTTTTCTCGCAACATACCGCCCGGTTCTCGCCGGACGTCCCTTTGGAGGGCACCAGCTCTCGCGAGCTGCTCAAGCGGTACCAGCCGCTCGAGACGCTTGCGACCGGCGGTTTTGGCTCCATCGAGATTTGCCGCGACACGCACCTGCGCCGTCGCGTGGCCATTAAGCGCATCCCTCTTATCAACGGCTCCGGCATGCCCGCCAGCGACATCATGGATGTACTGCGCGAGGCACATACCGCCGCCATGCTTCAACATCCCAATATCGTGCAGGTTATCGACTTTACGCATGACACCGCCTATGCCTACCTGGTCATGGAGTATGTCGACGGCATGTCGCTGGCCGAGTTTTTGCATCGCGTGGACGGCCACTCGCTCACCTTTGACGAGGCAGCGACCATTGCCGACGCGTTGGGTCAGGCGCTCACCTTTGCCCATGCAAACGGCGTGCTTCATCTGGACATAAAGCCCGCCAATGTGCTCATTGACCACTCGGGCAATGTAAAGCTCACCGACTTTGGCATGGCGCGGCTGTCATCTGCCGGCGGCTTTGGCGGATCGCGCGGCGGCACCATCGGCTACATGCCGCCCGAACAGCTCGATATCGAGACCGGCACGGTCGACGAGCGCGCCGATGTCTTTGCCCTTGCCTGCGTGATCTACGAGGGCCTGTGCGGCAGCGCCCCCTTTATGGCGGCAACGCCTGCCGACTCGCTCGACCGCATCATCGGCGGCGCCACCTATCCCAGCGAGCTGATCCCGCACTTTCCCCCGGGAGCCGAGGCAGCGCTCATGAGCGCCCTCTCCCCTATGCCGCAAGACCGCCCCGATAGCATCGAGGCATTCTGCGACCAACTCCTTGCCGGCTTGGGGAGCGTGCGCGAAGGCCGTCGCAGCTTGGAGCAGATGGTAAGCGAGCTTTCGGACGACGAGCACGCGGCAGACGATATGGAGTCGCTGCCTTACGAGGATAACGCCATCGAAGTCGACCCCGCGCTCGGTTGGGCGGGCACGCGCTGGAGCTGCGCGCGCGATTACACCATGCGCGGTATCTCGGCGCTAACGTGTGCAACCTTCAGCTTTTTGCTTATGCAGACAGCGGGCGTCGCGGCGCTTCCCGGGCTGGTCGCCGCGGCCATCGCTATTGGCGCGGCGGCAGGCTTGGCGCCGCAGATCGGCTCGGCTATCTCGGCCGTGGGCTTTTTGGTGCTCATGGCCAACGCCACCATGCAGGCGCAGGGCATCCTGTCGATGCTGCCGGTCGCGGTCATTTTTGCCGCCGCCATGTCTGGATGGTGGATTGCCTGGGGACGCACCGAAGCGGCCGCGAGCGCGGCACTCACCTGCGCGCTTGCGCTAGGTTGTCTAACCGGCGACGCCATCCTTGCCGCCGGGGCCGCCGCGGGCTTCGCGGCGTTTTGGCTCGGCCCGGCAAGCGCCGCTGCCGCCACGGGTATAGGCGCGCTTTTTGCCCGCCTGGCCGCAGCTGCCCTCCCTACGGGAGGCGTGCTGGGGCTTGGCAATGTCGCCGCAGCGCTGGGCGACGCGTTCCTCTGGGCCGCCTTCGCACTGATCGCAGCAGCAGCCGCGGCAACGTCGCTGCTGCTCAATGCCCATGCCAAGCGCGCCGAGCAGGGGTCAAACCTCGCCGCCATCGTCGCAATTGCCGTCGCCGGTATCGGCTCGGCCGTATCGTTTTGTCTTGCACACCATATGGAAATTGCCAGCCTTGCGGGCACGGTCGTCGCCAAGGCGGCGGTTGCGGGAATCCTATCCTCTATAATCGTTGGGATATGCCTGTATTTGCTCGGATACCAAAGAACCTATACGGAGAGTGATCTTTCGTGAACTTCCTGAACATCTTCGAGGACCACGTGGCCGGCATCTTCGGTGCCACCCGTGCCCCGTTCTCCTTTAAGAAGCTTGCCAAGCAGGCTGCTCGCGACATGGAGGATCAAACTCTGGTGATCAACGGCGTCAACACCGCGCCGGCGCTCTATACCATCCTGATCGCCACCGATGACGATCCCATGCTTGCCCCGTTCTATCCCGAGCTTTCGCGCGAGGTGCGCGAGTTTGTGAAGGCGCAGGCCGAAAAACGCCGCTACGTCTTTGTCGGCGAGCCCCTTGTTCGCTTTATGATCGACCCTCAGCTGCGCGCCGGCAAGTTCTCGGTCTTTGCCGAGAACGTCGACGCTCCCACGCTCGGCCGTCTGTACGAGGAAGAGCGCGCCTATCAAAATGGCCTGGGACAGAACAGCTCGGCCACAAGCCGTGCCGCAAGCGCCCCCCGCGCCGGTCAGCAGCAGTTTGCATCGCCGCAGCAACACCCGGCCGCCATGCCCCAGCAGCAGCCGACACCCCGCGCTGCCACTCCCGACCCGCTCGCTGTGGCCGACCCCTTTGCACCCAATGTCCCCGATCCCGCAGCCCCCATCCCTGTGCCGCAAACCGTCTCGCGCGACGCACTTGCCGGTATGGGCGGAGCGGCTGCCACTGGCGCCGCCGTGGGCCTTGGCGCTGCGACCAGCATCGCCTCCAACATGGCAAGCCCCCGCGCCCCGCAGCGTCCGCTCGCCCAACTCGTCGACGTCGTGAGCGGCGAGAGCCACAACATCACCTCCGCGCAGGTGACCATCGGTCGTGAGCGCTCGGTATCCGACATCGCCCTGCGCGACCCCAACGTGTCGCGCCGTCATGCCCAGCTCACCTTTACCGGCTCTGACTGGTCGATCGAGGACCTCAACTCCACCAACGGCACGCTCGTCAACAACCGCCGCATCACGCGCTGCCCGCTGCGCAACGGCGATCTGCTAACGTTTGGCCTGAGCACCTTTGAATTTAGGGGTTAATCGCTTATGAACATCGATATCGTCCTTTTTGCAGGCCGCATCGTACTGGTCGTCCTGCTTTATATCTTCTTGTTCGCCGTCATGAAGACCGGCGTGGGGCTCGTGCGCGGCCAGCGCCGCGACTCTGCCATCTGGACGATCGATGTGGACAAGGGCCCGCGCGGCATCCGCGGTATTCACGTGGATATGCTTGGCCCCGTCATCGTCGGTCGTTCGCCGTCATCTGACATCTGCATCAACGAGCCGTTTGTCTCTGCCTCGCATGCGCGTTTTTCGCTGCAGGGCCCGGCACTTATTATCGAGGACCTCAACTCGCTCAACGGCACCCTTGTTAACGGCCGCCAGCTGGTGGAGCCCGCAACGCTGCGCGAGGGCGACGAAGTCCAGATTGGCGACGTGGTCATGAAGGTGAACCGTCGATGATCGACGAGGAGAACAAGTCCGCAACCATGTCCGAGGCACTGGCTGCCCCCGCCGCCGTGCCGGCTCATGCCGCCCCGGCGGGCCCTGCGCCCGTGGAGCCCGAGGACACCGTGTTCTCCCTGCCTCTTTCGCATGTAACGCAAGACCATCCAATGCCCATCGATGGCCAGGATGAAGATAATTCCACCGATGCCCCCATCGGCGCGCACGCCGTTGCCGATCAACCTTCGGCACCGGAAACTACACCTGCGCCGGCCCACTTTGCCGAGTCTGTCGCCGCGGCAATCGATGAGAGCGCCGCGGTGTTTTTGGCCCCCGAGCCCACGGCACCGGTGTTTCCCGTAGTTCCAGCACCCACCGCAGCGCCCGAGCCCGCAGCCGTCGCCCCGCAAGACGAAGAGCCTGCCGACAACACAACCGAAGTGCCCGCCACGTCTAAAGTCGACGACCCGAGCAACGAGGCCAACGCCGTCTCGCCCGGCGACACGGCCGAGATTGATGTCGCCGCCGTGGAGGCCAAGCTCAAGGACCCTGGTTCGACCATGAGTTTTGAGCCGCTGGCCGACGAGCGCATCGAGACCGATTCGACCTACGATGCCGGCACCACCACGCAACTCATGTGGGGCGCCCGCTCCGATGTTGGCTGCGTGCGTCCGCACAACGAGGACTCCTACCTGGTACAGTCGCCGCTATTTTGCGTGTGCGACGGCATGGGTGGTCACGCCGCCGGCGAGGTAGCCTCATCCATCGCGGTCGAGACCATCGCCAAGACGGCGCCACAGGCTGCCGACGCCGCGCGCCTAGCCGCAGCCGTCGAAGCTGCCAACGCCGCCGTCATCGAGGCCGCACTCAACGGCCTGGGCAAGCCCGGTATGGGCTGCACGGCGACCTGCGCCTATATCGAAAACGACATGCTCGCCATCGCCCACGTGGGCGACTCGCGCGCCTACCTGCTCCACGAGGGCACGCTCATCCGCGTGACCCGCGACCACTCCTATGTGGAGGAGCTCGTGGACGCTGGCGAAATTACGGCCGACGAGGCGCGCGTCCATCCCAACCGCTCGGTTATCACACGTGCGCTGGGTTCGGACCCCGCCATGTATGCCGACCACTTTACCCTGCACATCGAAGAGGGCGACCGCCTGATCCTGTGCTCGGACGGCCTTTCGAGCATGATTCCCGATAGCGAAATCGAAAACATCGCCACGCAATCGTCTACGGCGCAGATTTGCGTCGACAACCTGGTGGACGCCGCGCTCGCTGCCGGCGGCCACGACAACGTGACGGTAGTCGTTGTGGACCTGGTCGACGACGGCGTCATGCGCGAGGCGAAGCGTGTTCGCCGCCGCAACGTCACCATTGCCGCCATCCTGGGCATCGCTTTTGTGCTGGCGGCAGCCATCTGGGCCTACGCGGGCGTCACCGGCTCGTATTACCTGGGCACCTACAAGGACACCGTCGCGGTCTACCGGGGCATTCCCGGCAAGCCGCTCGGCCTTAAGCTGCACTGGCTCGAGAGCACGACCGCCATCAAGCTATCCGACCTACCCGAAGACACGCAGAATCGTCTGAAAGCAGGCATTCCGCAAACGAGTGTCGACGACGCGCAGGACACTATCTCCAAGTACCGTCATCAGATCGATGAGGAACAGACCCGCCAGGTGATCGACGCGCAAACGATTCGCGACAACACCGACCAGGAATCGACTTCCAAATCGAATTCCGAAAAAACCGCCGAACAGTCCGCCGAGGCCGAAGCCTCCGATAAGAATTAGAAAGGGAGTGCCGCTTATGAGTCGCCGCAACACCGAAATGCTCTTGCTCATCGCCTCGGCGTTCCCCGTCATCCTGCTGTATGCGATGTACGTGCTCACCGCAGGCGCTTCCATCTCGTTTGAAACGCTCGCCGTGCCGATCGGTCTTTTTGCCGCCTTCGCCGCGGCGCATATCGCCGTGCGCATCCTGGCGCCCGGTGCCGATCCGGCCATCCTTCCCATCGTCTTTGTGCTTTCGGGCATCGGCATCACGTTCGTAACGCGTCTGGCACCCGCCCTCGCCATCTCGCAGCTCGTCATTCTGTTTGTCTCGGTGGCACTGATGGTGGGCACGCTCGCGATGATCAAGAATCTCGATGTGGTCATGCGCTACAAGTACACCTTTGGCATCATCGGCATCATCTTGCTGATGCTGCCCATCTTTATCGGCACCACCATTTCGGGCTCCAAGCTGTGGATTCGCATCGCCGGCTTCACCATCCAGCCCGGCGAGTTCGCCAAGATTTTTATCGTATTGTTCTTGGCCGGATACCTAGCCGAGAACCGCGAGCTACTCTCCATCTCCAATCGTAAGATCTTGGGCCTCAAGGTCCCGCGCCTGCGCCTGCTGTTACCGCTGTTCGCTGTGTGGGGTGTATGCCTTCTGGTCGTTGTCTTCGAGCGCGACTTGGGCTCCGCCGTGCTGTTCTACACCATCTTCTTGCTGATGCTCTACGTCGCCACGGGACGTTTCTCGTATGTCGTCATCGGCCTTGCGCTTTTGGCAGTGGGTGCCGTGGGCGCCTACAAGTTCCTGTCGCATGTCCAGGTACGTTTCCAGATCTGGGCCGACCCCTTTAAGGATGCCCAGGGCCAGGGCTACCAGATTGTGCAATCCCTTTTCTCGTTGGCTGACGGCGGTCTTATCGGCGTTGGCATCGGTAATGGCATGGCCAATAACATCCCCGTCGTCGAGTCCGACTTCATTTTCTCGGCCATCGGCGAGGAAATGGGCCTTTTGGGCGGCGGCGCCGTACTCGTCCTGTTTATGCTCTTTGCCGTGCGAGGCCTGACCACGGCCGCCCGCGCTAAGTCCGACCTTGCCGCATTTAGCGCCACGGGCCTCACGGCCGCCATTAGCTTCCAGGCCTTCTTGATCGTTGGCGGCGTTACCCGCCTGATTCCGCTGACCGGCGTCACCCTGCCCTTTATGAGCCAGGGCGGCTCCTCGCTGCTGGCGAGCTTTATCATTGTCGCGCTTTTGCTGCGCGCCGGCGATGAGGCCACCGGTCGCGAAGCCGAGCTCACCGGTACCGGCACCATGGCCGCCATCACTGACGACCAGGTCGCTTCTGCCGCGGCGCATGCCGGCACGCGCTTCGCTTCTTCGTCTTCCTACGGCCGTGGCAGCCACTCCACCGGCTCGCGCATGCGTCGTCGCCTGCTCGATACGCCCGAATCTGGCGTGCTCGGCCGCGTGGCGCTCGCTAACCGCCTAACCCGCGCGGTGTTTGCCTTTACGGCCCTGTTCGCCATCCTCATCGGCAACCTCACCTATGTCCAGGTCATCAAGGCCAAGGATTACCAGGATATGCCGACCAACAATCACACCATCGCCCGTTCCAAGTACATCCAGCGCGGCTCCATCATCACGTCCGACGGCGTGACGCTGGCCGAATCGCTGCAACAGGAGGACGGCACCTACGTACGCTCCTACCCTAACGGCAACCTGGCCGCCCATGTGGTTGGCTATGTGAGCCAGCAGTACGGTACCGCCGGCATCGAGAGCGTGATGAACGACACGCTCACCGGTTCCAAGGATTACTCCAGCTGGAACAACGCCATCGCGTCGCTCGCGGGCCAAAACCAGCCGGGCAACACCGCCAAGCTCACCATCGACTCCCGCATCCAGACGGCTGCCGAACAGGCTCTCAAGGGCTTTAAGGGCGCCGTTGTGGTCATGGACCCGCGCACTGGCGCGGTGCTCGCATGCGCCAGCTCGCCCACCTACGACAACACCAACATCGACGCCCTGCTGCAATCGGGCGGCGGTGAGGACAGTTCTATGTACGACCGCGCCATGGACGCCCTCTATACTCCGGGCTCCACGTTTAAGGTCGTCACGCTTTCGGCGGCACTCGAGTCCGGTGCAGCGACGCTCGACACCACCTATAGCGCTCCGGCCGAGATGGAGATCGGCGGCGCTGCCGTCACCAATGCCGACGACATCGGCTACGGCACCATCTCGCTCCGCCGCGCGTTTGCCGTGTCGTCCAACGTCGCCTACGGCCAGCTGGCCCGCGACCTCGGCGCCGAGACGCTCGTCAACCAGGCGAACGCCTTTGGGTTTGGCCAGTCGCTCGGCCAAGACTTCTCCACCACGCCCTCCATCATGCCCGACCCGTCGGTGATGACGGAATGGGAGCTCGCCTGGGCCGGCGCCGGCCAGCCCGTCGGCATGGACCACACGCCGGGTCCGCAGACCACCGTCATGCAGAACGCCGTTATCGCGGCGGCCATCGCCAACAGCGGCGTCGTCATGGACCCGTTCTTCGTTGCCCAGGTGCTCGCCCCAGACGGAACCGTGGTCAAGACCACGCAGTCCCGCTCACTGGGCCAGGCCGTCAGCGCCACCACGGCCGAACAGGTCAAACAGGCCATGCTCGACGTCGTTCAATCCGGCACCGGCACCGATGCCCAGATTCCGGGCGTCAAGGTTGCCGGCAAGACCGGCTCTGCCGAGATCGTCGGCACCAAGGTCAACTCGATGTTCGTCGGTTTTGCGCCTTACGATTCACCCACGGTCGCCATCTCGGTAGCCTTGGAGGATTACGACAAGCACGACGTCGAGGCGGCAAAGATCGCCGGCATCGTCCTGACCGCGGCGCTTGCCGCCCAGGGAGCGTGATGCCCGTGATTGATGCGCAAGCATGGGGCGTGCCGCGGCCGATAACACTAGCGGCAATGCGCCACACGGCCCCAGCGGCCTCAAATTTGGTACTACACACATCGTTGAGCGAATAGTCATGTTAGGAGCAGGAATGGAACAGAGGGTCCTCGGGGGAAGATACCTCCTCAAGGATAAGGTAGGGACAGGCGGCATGGCGACCGTCTACCGTGCACAGGACCAGGTCCTCGACCGCACGGTAGCTATCAAAATCATGCTGCCGCAATATGCCGGCGACGCCACCTTTGCTGCACGCTTTAAGCAGGAGGCCCAGGCAGCCGCCGGCCTCTCCTCCCCCTATATCGTCGGCGTCTACGATTGGGGCAAGGACGGCGACACCTATTACATCGTCATGGAATACCTGCGCGGCACCGACCTTAAGAGCGGCATCAAGAGCCACGGCGCCCTTGATCCCAAAAAGGTCGCTCAGATCGGCTCGCAGATCAGCTCCGCACTTTCGGTCGCCCACAAGCACGAGATCATCCACCGCGATATTAAGCCGCAGAACATCATGGTGCTGCCCGACGGCAACATCAAGGTCATGGACTTTGGCATCGCGCGCGCCAAGAACAGCCACCTTACGCAGGACAACAACGTTTTGGGCACCGCCCACTACGTAAGCCCCGAGCAGACCCGCGGGCAGGATCTAGGCCCCACCTCGGACATTTACTCGCTGGGCGTCGTGATGTACGAGTGCGCCACCGGCCGCGTGCCTTTCGACGGCGACGATGCCATCTCGGTCGCACTCAAGCAGGTCAACGAGCTGCCCGTGCCGCCGAGCCAGATCAACTCCGGTGTCGATGCCGATCTTGAGCGCATTATCCTCAAGTGCATGGAAAAAGATCCGGCTAACCGTTTCCAGACGGCCGACGAGCTGCGTCAGGTGCTCAACAGCTACCTGTCTGGTCGCGCCGTCAACGTGCCGGAGCCTACGCGCGTTATCGGCGCCGTTGGCGACCTGGGTGCCACCAAGACCCGAGAGCTATCCGACCAGACGCGCGCCATGGTACGCCCCGTCTCGGGCGTGAGCGGACAAAATAACGCTCGCAGCTCCGTCTCGGGTTCAACCGGCTCTTACGCCACCGAGCAGCCCAAATCCAACAAGAACAAGATCATCGCCGCCGTAGTTGCTGCGGTAGCCGTAATCGGCGTCATCGTGGCCTTTGCCACCGGACTCTTTGGCGGCGAGCAGGTCCCGGTTCCCGATGTGTTGGGTAAGGACCAGGAGACCGCCGTCGAACTGATTAAGGATGCCGGCCTTGACGTCGGAACCATTGACCAGAGCTACAACGACGACGTCGACGAGGGAAAGGTTGTCGAGCAGACTCCTAACGGTCACACCAAGAAGCCCAAGGGCACCAAGGTGAATCTGGTAATCTCCAAGGGTCCCAAGCCCTCCGAGAAGGTTGATGTCCCGCAGCTCGTTGGTCTGACCAAGGACCAGGCAGAGGCGGCGCTGGCAAGCGTCGGCCTTAAGGGCAATGCCACCGAGGAAGCCAACGAGGCCGAAAAGGGCGAAGTCTTTGAACAGGGCACCGATGCGGGCAAGGAAGTCGAGAAGGGCACGACCATTTCGTACAAAGTCTCGAGTGGACCCGACACCACCTCCGTTCCCGATCTGACCGACATGACCGAGGCTCAGGCACGCAACGCCCTCGATATGGCCGGCTTCGGCGTCGATGTGACCTACCAGGAGAACGATTCCGTCACCGAGGGCACCGTCATTAGCTGGAACCCCAGCGGTAAGCAAAAGCCCGGCGCCACGATTACCGTCGTCATCGCCAAGAAGTCCGGCAAGGCAAACGTTCCGGGCAACCTGTACGGCAAGAGTATCTCCTCCGCCGTCACCGCGCTCAACAACGCCGGATTCTACAACATCGCATTCTGCGATCAGAACGGCAACCCCGTGAGTGGTAACGAAAACGCCACCGTGACGGGCGTCTCCCCCACTGGCAAGCAGTCCACCGACAGCACGATCACGCTGACGGTTTCGATTTCTGGCTCTGGCACCGATTCAGGCGACGATTCCGGCACGACCAACTAGTCATCGAGACATTGCCCACAGCAGCTGATGCCACAAACATATTCGCTCACAGGCGCCCGCTTGCTCCCCCAGCAAGCGGGCGCTTTCTTTATCCGAAGCAGTGAAAACTACGGTATGCCTTTAAACCAGAAGAGCCCGGTACCGCAGTGGTACCGGGCTCGATATTGCTCTGGTGCCCCCAGGCGGATTCGAAAACTCCCCCGCGGGGAAATCGGTGACGCGGGTGTCGACGGCCCGAATCCGGCGAGCGCGACATGGCCTGCAGGGGACTGACCGAGCACTCGGAGAGCGCCGGTTGAGCCGACGCCGAGAAGACGCGATCGACAGGGGGCGTCGCACGACGGCGCTCGGCGACCCGGCGCGAGAGGCCCCCGCCCGGCGACCACGGAGGAGCGATGGCGACTACTGGAAGCCATCGAGCGAAGCCGCTCGGCGAACGGGGCCGGTGTGAGCGGAGGCGGACGAAACGCGGCCCCGGGGAGCGTTGCCAGGGAGCCGCAGCGAGAGCGGCGCCATGCGTCGCGGGCCCCGCCCATAAGCGGGACCCATCAGCCGCGAGGCCAATTGTTATGGCGGTCCTACGATGGAAGCCGGTCTAGAAGTCTATCGTCCCCGCAACGTCCTCGACGTTCTTTCGATAGGCTGACCGAGCAGCCTCTTCGCGAGCTTGGCGTTTCCGTTCCCTCTCAAGATATTCGGCCTCAAGTTTGTTAGCTTCTTCCACGCACAAGACGAGGGTGTCACGGTGATAGTCCCTAACTTCTTCGACGGTGGTCCCATTAAGGATTATTTCGTCGCCGACGACCGATGCGATATGGGGCCTATGCATGGTGGTAAATCTTGGCGGCAAGTCCCAGGACTTCAAGAAGAGCTCGCGCCACAGAGAGCTGGGGCGTCTCGACAATCGGAATGGCACTTCGTACAGGGCACTCCCCCTCGTTCCATCGTTCCTCGGTTCTCCCACCTCATCGACCACAATACCGACAATTCTGATGGGCTCAGAGCCCTCGCCCTCTTCTTCGCGTTTTTTCGAAGATGTCTGAGCGATGCGGCGCTTGGGCGCAACCGACGGCTTCTTCTTGACCCCATAAAGGGTCGCAAGCAAATCGTTATAGCCACGAGACTCGACTCCATCGCCCAAGTCGACCGCCAATTTCCCCTTGAGGAAGGTCGGGAGACATTCCTCGACGCCCCCTTCCTTTATTACCGGGATAAACTTCCTCTCATTATGCCCAGAGAACAGTTCTCCGCTGATGATATGGCCCTCGTATCCAACCCCACCGATTCTCGCATCGGCCTTCTGCTTATATGCTGGGGTGCAGACAATAAGAACATAGTCCGATGATCTGACCGACTGCTCCATGAACTGAGGCAACCTGTCACCCAGTTCGAGATCATATTGGTCCAGGACTGCATCGATCCCGTCCGACAGAAGGCGGTTGGCCAGCGCCTTTACCCATTCGAGGTGTTCTTCGCTTTCCCATGCGTAGGATATGAAAACCTTAGTCAACATGACCCCCAAAGACTAGTCCGTAATCTACAGCCGCTCATATGCCCTCTTCACGAACTCACCCATTAGCCTCCTGCGCTGACCGAGGAAGTCCTCGTAATCAAGCTCTTCGAACCCGAGGGGCAGGGCGTGTTCCTCGCAGTTGCGGCGGTATTCGTCCTCGCCCAGGGCTTCACGGTACCTCCTGACGTACTCGCTCGGCGCGTCATCCGAGATGTAGATGTTGTTCTGGTAGTCAACGAGGGTGAAGTTACCTCGGTTGCTGCGCTGCGAAAGGTAACCCTTGGCCCTCAGGTAGTTATCTGGGAACAGATGGTGCTTGTCCAGGGCCTTCTTGGAGCCCGACGAACCGGTAAGCAGCAGCTGAGAAAGAGGGGCCGTGCTGAACAGTGCCTTGGCACCGAGCACAACCTGAGCCGCGACGAAGCCCCACCAGGTCGGACCCGTCGCCTCGTTTGCATCAAGGGAGCTGGGCAGCGTAATGGAGAAATAATCGTCCGTCATGATGGCGGCAAGCCTACGGTCGAAGTACGCCTGAAACTCGTCGGCAGTATCAAGGCGCGAGACGTCGTTAAGCTGCTGCTCGAACTCGGATTCGAAGGACCCCACATAGAGCCCCGTTATGGCTGCGGCGAAATACCAGCGCCGCACGAGCCCGCGCACAGCCAGTGGCTCCATGTCGAACTCATAGCGCCCGATAAGGTAGAACGCATAGCAGAACATGAGCGCGTTGCCCGACCCCACCTGGTCGGAGCAGACGTAGCCCGCCTCCGCCAGCGTGTTGATGAAGGCGTGCCAGTTGTTCAAGTCAAGCACGAGATCGAGAGCACGACCGAACGTGGCAAAGTTCTCGGCCCTCGTCTCGGGCGTCGTTTCCTTTGTCTTGAGATCTCGCCCGCGAAGAATCTGGTAGGCATAACGCAGGCGACCCCTCTTGAACCCCACGCCCACCGTGGCGCGAATGATATGCGTCGGCGAGACGGTCATGAGCGGGTTGTACGAGGTGCCCTTTGCGGGCGCATGGCTCATGGCGCAGAACTCCTCTATGCGCTCCCTCATGGCAGGTTCGTAGACCGAAAGCAGGGTCATGATGAAGTCATCCTGCTTAAGCGCCTGCCCTTGCGAGTTCACACGCACAAAGATGTCCGATACGGTCTCCTCGTCCGCCGATTCGGAAATCTCCAGCGTCGGCAGAAGATAACGCTCAAGCCCGAGCAATGCGTTGAGCCCACTCTCGACGGCATCCTCGCCGCCATCGTCGAGCTCGGGTTCGCCCTTTTTGGCATTCGCCTCGTTAAGGCGTTTGATGAACGCTCTGCGATAGGCGCTCAGCTTGTTGTCGTGGTTCGCTGCAAAAGCCTCGGATACGTCCGGCACATAGTGCGAATCCCTCTCGGTCGAGGCGTCGGCATTCTTGAATGAGCGTGCGATGGGGTCGTAGGCGATCTTCACCGTACGCTCCCTGAAGTTCTTGTCTCGCACGGGTACGCCGTACAGAGAGCTCAAGAGGGCAGTGAGCCTCTGCTGCCCGTCGATGACAAGGGACTTGGGAACGGCATACACCTTTTGGTTCGAGCCTATGGCAGACTTCTTGCCCGCATTATCGCTCGGAGAGTCCCACAACATCACATAGCCGATAGGGTATCCGCGGAGCATGGAATCAAGCAAATCACGGACCTTTTCGTTTCCCCACACGAAGGGTCGTTGCAGATCGGGCAGGCCGATCTTGCCCGTCTGAACATCCTTCAGGATGTTACCAACCTCTAGCGATATGGGGGTATAGATGGAGTTAGGCATTGGCGGTATTCCTATCTCTACATTTGTATAACTCGTCGCTCAATTCTTGATTTCTGTCGATGAAGGAGCAGAGCAGCTCACGGTCAATCTGGTATTGATAGTTGGGGCGTTCTTCGTCCTTGGCCTTAACCTTCGTTCGGAGCTCCTGTCGCCCATCATGCGTCACCGGAAAACTGTGAATGATTCTGTTCCTCTCATTTCCAAGATCACAGAGCAGTTCCAGGATTCTTACATCCTCTTCGTTCACAAGCCATTTCTTTCCTTCGTCCTTGAGCCGCCCCGTCGTCATGTCGGTAAGCTCATACCAATTGGGAGCCCCGGCGTGCATAAGATTCTCTACAAAGAAGGAGACGTTCGAGTTGAATACGTATACCGCCTCCCCAAGAAGGGTCAGGTATTCCTCGTCAGGCAGGGAGAAACGCGTGGGGTGGATCATTCGCTATCACCGACCTTCTTGGCGTACAGGTTGAAGAGATGGGCGACTATCTTCTCCTCGTCCCCACCGAAGTCGACGCCATAGGCGGCTTCGACGGCGGCGTCGAGCGCCTCGTGCGCTGCCATCAGCTCGGGGAAGAACGTCTCGTTCTTGGGATCGTACATGTCCGCGAGCGTTGCACCTTCTTGAGCATCCCGGGCGTCGAGCACGGCTTGGGCGCAACGCTCGACTTCCTCGCGTTGGGATTCCGTGGGCTCGGGCCAGACGAAGTTGTTGTAGACGATGCCTCCCGAGTAGCGGTAATCAGATTTGAGACGACCTGCAACCGTGCGCATCCATGCATTGTGAAACTGAGACTGAAGCACGCCAAAGTGATAGAGGGAGGCGTTAGGGATAAGGAACACCAGGTCACTGCAGAGCGTCTCTGGACCCACGAAACCCATAGGGATATAACGCCTACGCTCGGATGATACCTTGGGGACCACGATCGAGTTCCCCTTCGGCATATTTTCAACGTGAAAATGAGCTGGTCTGTCTGCGAGCTTTCGAGTTGGCACGCTTTTACTAGCCAAACGATATTCGCGAACAGCCTCGATGCGCTCACGACAGCGGGGAAGCTCCTTCAACTCCGCAAAGGTAGCGTCTCCAAGATAGAGACACCAGCGGCTTTCACCATGCAGGAATTCCCTGGAACCAATCCACCTGTGAAAGTACGACTCGGCTCCTGGTTCTTTATTTAGGAAATCAGTCTTCTCCTCATCGGCGAACAGGTAGAAGCCGCCGTCAATGGGCTTGTTTCCAATTCCGATTTTGGGAACATCACAAATAGGCTTATTCCGATTCCAAATAAATGCGTCTGGAGCATCGGAAAGGTATGCATTGATGCTCTTCGCGGCTTTCTTAACTTCAGCCGTATCGGGCGTGCCGTGGACATACAGTCTCTTCTCGCAGTTCTCCCGCGAGAAGCCCACGATGACGCAGAACACGTGGGCCTTATCCGCCGCCTCGTTGTCCCAACGGAACGTGTTGTGAGCGAAGTCGATGTGGATACCCAGGTCGTGCAGGGGTTTCCAGAGGTTGGCGACCTGCTCGCTCTGACATATCGAGTTGGTAGAGACCAGGGCGCAGCGCGTACGCTTTCCCTGCGTGAACCTCGCGGCCTTCATGTACCAGGCCCCGCAGTAGTCGATGTTGCCTGCGTTCTTCGCTCCGTCGAAGACCTCAAGAAGCTCTACCTTCTGCTCCTTGGACTGGTTGCGAGCACCCAGGAACGGCGGGTTGCCTACAAGATAAGTAAGGTCATCGGGGAACACCTCGGACCAATCGGTCTTGAGGGCGTTGCCCTCATGAAGGTTGCTGAGGCTCCTGAGCGGCAGGAAGTCGAAGTCGTAGCCGACATATATCTCCTGCGTCTTACGCAGCATCTGCTCCTCGGTGATCCACAGGGCAGTCTTTGCGACCGAGACGGCGAAATCGTTTATCTCGATGCCATACAGCTGGTCGAGGGAGACGCGGACGGGACTGCCCTGCGCAATGACGAGGGACGTCTGCCCCGCGTTGCCGGTCTCCTCGCTGAGCTCGTCTTCGATGATTCGGTTCTCGATGGTGCGCAGCTGCCGGTACGCCTCGGTAAGGAAGTTGCCCGAGCCGCATGCCGGGTCGCCGATGGTGATGGAGGCCACCTTGTCGTGCAGCCTCGCCAGGGTCTGCTTGCGCTTGGCAGCTGTCCTCTCACCCTCGGCCTCGTGCAGTTCATCCCACAGCTCGTCGAGGAAGAGCGGCCTGAGGCAGCGCTCAATGTTCTCGACGCTCGTATAGTGCATGCCCCCGGCGTGGCGCGTCTCGGGGTTCAGTGTGCCCTCGAACACGCCGCCGAAGATGACGCCCGAAATCTCGTGCCAGTCGAAGTCCTGGGACGCGTCGGTGATGGCCTCGAGGATCTCCGGGGTCATCTGCGGGACGATGATGGAGGAGTCGGCGAACAGACCGCCGTTCACGTAGGGGAAGGCTGTGAGGTCGTCGTCCATGTACTCGTCCCTCTGCTCTAGAGGCGTGTCGATTGTCTCAAACAATTCGACCAGTTTGCGGCGGAGCTTCGCGGGGTCCCCCTCGCAGTACCTGCCGAACGCCTGATGCGATTGCAGGAGGTCGGCGTCCTCGGCGTAGAGCAGGAAGATGATTCGGGTGATGAGCACGTTGAGGGAGCGCTGCTCCTCTTTTGCCCGCTCGTCCCTCTCCTCAATGTGGTGGTACTGCTTGGCGAGGGCATCGTAGAGCCTGGAGACGTAGGCCCCGGCCTCGACGGAGAGCTGCTGCTCCTTATGCAGGCGGCTCGTCTCGTTAGAGGTCAGGAAAGACAGGAGATACAGGCTGTCCTGGAGCTCTTCGAGGGAGAACTCTTGCACGGTGTCCTCGGGCCGCTCGTTGTCGAGGTCGTAGAGGCGGAAGGTCCCGAAGTTGCACGTCATCACCCAGCGGGGGCGCTCGGAGTACGGCAGGTGCCGCGCGTACCACATGGCCTGCTGGAGCGGCGTCTCCATGCCGCCGTTCCTGGGTTCGGGCTTGTCGAGGTCGATGCCCCACGACTTCTGCTCGCACAGGAAGTTGTGGTCGGAGACGAACACGTCGATGCGACGGCCTCTCACCTTCCGCTCGAAGTCGACGAAACTGTCTATGGTGTTGGACGGGATGCCCAGGACGTTGATGAGCAGGTCGACCCAGAACTTCTGCGTATCCTGCTGCTCGTTGTTGGAGCCTGCGGGGATGGCACCGAGGCGCTTCTTCCACCGTTTGACGAACTCCTTTGCCTCCTTCTTGCTGGCAGGCATACCGGACCTCCTGCGTCGTTGTCTCTTCCGGACAATTTTAAGGCGTAAGGGCAGTACTGCGAACGGAAGAGGCGAGTTTTCAAAGGCCCACGGCATCGGAGGATCCCGAATGAAACCCGAAAACGCCGGGGCCGCTGGAGACTCGCCCATACCGCTGCGATGTCACCCAAGATTCTCAAGGCCTTCCATGGCCGAAAGGCTTCTTATAAGCCTGTAGGCAGTGGGAAGCCTTGAGAACCGGACATTTGTGTGAAAATTCGGAGTGAAATATGGAGATGAGCTGTTGTCGTCATGGGGCTTTCTTGCACCCCTCTACCGTCCACTTCGCTCTATCTATCCAAAAACAGGTCAGACAATTTTTACCATCTGACCTGCTGTTTTTCTGGTGCCCCCGGGCGGATTCGAAAACTCCCCCGCGGGGAAATTGGTGACGCGGGTGTCGACGGCCCGAATCCGGCCTTTAGACCAGAAGAGCCCGGCACCGTAGCAGTACCGGGCTCGATGTTCCTCTGGTGCCCCCGGGCGGATTCGAACCGTCGACACCCGCTTTAGGAGAGCGGTGCTCTATCCCCTGAGCTACGGAGGCATGTTGTACTAGTGTAGCAGATTTACTGCATCGCCATACGTCGCATGACTAGACTTCGAAGTTGCGGTGGAATAGTTCCTGTCTGAAGCATCTAAAGCCGTATTTAGGAACTATTTCACCGCAACTTATGAGGAGCTAGTTGCCTTTGTGGAAGAGGTTTTTGATAACGGAGGGGATGCTCTTGGCGCCCTTGGCCGTCACATCGATAAAGTCGGGCGAACGCACGAGTTTATCCTCGTCGACGTACTTGCGAACTGCACGAAGCGTCTCTTTGTCGTCGCGCGTCGAAAACGTAAAATGGCCGTTATCCTTGGTAAAGATAGCAAAACGCGTGATCTTCTTAGTGCCGCGCAAAACCTCGGCGGCAATATAGTCGACCTCGTCCCACGGAATTTGAATAAAATCCTCGGGATTGCGCTCGTTGTAATACTCGAACGCCTTATTGCCCACCATCACGTTACCGTGGCTGGTAAGCCCCATCAGGCAGGTTGCCGGTGTTGCCAGATCGACCGTGCTGTTCTGAGATTGCGCCATGCGCGCCTCGCCCTCCAAATAAAACAATCGGACCGCATCCAGTGTACCCACCGGGTGCGGTCCGTTTCAATGGCTCAAAAGCCCTTGCCTAGCAACTCTCGGTCGTAAGCCGAAGCGCGCTTACATGAAGCCGCAAACGCGACCGATGATACCGACGGCGAAGAGAGCCAGAATGATGACAATCGGGCTGACCTTCTTCTTGAGCAGCTTGCAGACGAACAGCGTCAGGCACACGGCAGCAAGGCCGGGGATGAGCTGATCGAGGTTAGCCTGAAGCGTGGTGACCTTCACCTGATCAAGAGCGGTAGCACCGACGGAGTTGTACATCGTCAGCGCTTCCTTGATGCCCTCGGCACCGGAAGGCAGGTTAGCCCAGTCAATGAAGGCGCCGGCAGACTGCGTGACCTTGGAGACGACCGGGGTGAAGGAGATGGACACCCAGCGCTCGACCAGGGCGCCGATGATGAACATACCCAGGATGGAAGCGCCCTCGGTAACCTTGCCCATCAGACCGCCGGAGAGGTCCTTGGCGATGGAGGAGCCGACCTTATAGCCAAACTCCTGTGTGTACCACAGGAAGGCGTAACGGATGATGTTCCACGCGAAGAAGAACAGCAGCGGACCGGCGATGCTGCCGGACAGGGCCAGGGAAGCGCCCAGAGCGCCCAGGATCGGGCGAAGGGTGAACCAGAAGGCGGGGTCGCCGACGCCGGCGAGCGGGCCCATCATACCGACCTTGACGCCCTGAATGGCGACGTCATCGATCGGTGCACCGTTGGCGCGCTCCTCCTCGAGAGCGAGGGTAACGCCAATGACGGGGGCGGAAACATAGGGATGGGTGTTATAGAACTCCAGGTGGCGCTTAAGCGCGGAAATCTGGTCGTCCTTGCTGGTGTAGAGCTTCTTGATCGCAGGGATCATTGCGAAGCACCAGCCGCCATTCTGCATACGCTCGTAGTTCCACGAGCCCTGAAGGAACTGATGACGGAAGCAAACCTTCTTGCGGTCAGCCTTGGTGAGCTGAATCTTGTTCTCTGCCATATGTATCACTCCCCTCCTACTCGTAATCGTTCAGAATGTCGCCGAGCGGGTCACCGGAGCCACCGCCCATGCCGCCACCCTGCTTGGCCAGATCCTTGAGGCCAAGGTAGATGAGGGCAAGGGAGATGCCGATGAGGCCAAGAGCGATCAGCGTGAGCTGAGGGATGGCAGCAAGGACAAAGCCGAGGATGAAGAACGGCCAGGTCTCCTTGGTGGCCATCATGTTGATGACCATGGCGTAACCGACGGAAGCGACCATGCCGCCGCCGACAGCCATGCCGCCGGACAGCCAGTCGGGCATAGCGTTAAGCGCGTTGGTAACCGCCTCGGCCGGGATGATGCACAGAAGTACTGCCGGGATGGCGATACGAAGGCCCTGCATGAGGATGGCGGCGTACTGCCAGCGCTCGATGCCGGAGAAGTCGCCCTTCTCGGCGCAACCGTCCATGGCGTGAGCGATAGCGGTAGCCAGGGTACGGCAGATCATGGTCAGGAACAGACCAGCGACCGACAGCGGGACGGCGACGGCGATGGCGGCGGTAACGGCCTTGGACGAATCGGTGGCGCCACCGTTGAGGGCGAGTACCATGATGATCGAAGAAGCGACCGAGGCCAGAGCGGCGTCAGGCGCGACGGCGGCGCCGACGTTAGCCCAGCCAAGGGCCATCATCTGGAGCGAACCGCCCAGGAGGATGCCCTCCTGAAGGTGACCGGTTACGAGACCGATAAGCGTGCATGCCACGAGCGGCTGATGGAACTGGAACTCATCCAGAATGCCTTCCATACCGGCAAGCAACGCGACAATCGCAACAAGCAGAATAGTGATTGCAGACATGTATCGGACCCTCCTTTACTATGCTTGAGCGGCCAGTTCGGCCTTAGCTTTCTTCAACATGGCGTCGAGATCCTCGGAGGAATCCGAAGGAACCTTGCGGACCTCGAACTTGACGCCCTTGGCCTTGAGGGCCTCGAGAGTCTTAACGTCGTCATCGCCCATAGCGACGGCGTTGGTGACGACGACCTTGCCCTTGGAGTGAGCCATGGAACCGATGTTGACTTCCTTGATGTCGACGCCGGCCTCGATAGCCTTGAGCAGATCCTGCGGGTTCTCAAAGAGCAGCATGGCCTTGGTGTCACCAAAGCGCGTGTCCTTGACAACCTCGGCCATCTTCTTGATGGGCACGACGTTGGCATGGACTCCCGGAGGGGCAGCCTGCTCGATCATGGTCTTGCGGAGCTCGTCGTGAGCAACGCCGTCGGAAACCACGATGATGCGGTTGGGGTTGATCTGCTTGGTCCACGTGGTGGCCACCTGACCATGCAGCAGACGGGTGTCGATACGGACGTGGGCGATTTTGATATGCCCATCGCCGATGACCGTTCCCGGAGGGATGGCGCCTGCAGGAGCAGCGGCGGCCGTGGCCGGCTTCTTCTCCTCGGGCTCCAGAGACTCGGGCTTGACGCGCACGCCAGCCTTAGCCTCAGTCACGAGATGTTTTGCGATCGCATGTGCAGTGTTCTTTGCGTCAAAGCGCTGCGAATATGCCTCGATGAGCATAGGCAGGTTGACACCGGTGACGATAGCCCAGGAATCGTGGCCCTCGATGAGACCGCTGATCTGGTTGAACGGCGTGCCGCCCCACAGATCAACGAGGAAGAGCACCTGCTCCTGGTCCTCGAAGGAAGCGATTGCTTCCTCGACCTTGGCACGGAAGTCGTCGGGGCCCATGCTCGGCTCGAGCGAGACCACGGCCACAGACGGCTGATCGCCAAAGACCATCGAGCCCGTCTGCTTGATTCCGGCTGCCAAGTCCCCGTGGCTAGCAAGAACAATACTTACCATCACATAACCTCCTCTTTGTCTACGTATTTCCTACACGACATGAAAGGAGTATACCTGTTCGTCCTGTAAAATTATAGAGAAAAATGCGAATGATTGGATAATTTGTTTAAACGTCTAGGTTTGTTACAAGTTGATTACGTTACTGCTTTTTGACGGATTACACGCCAAGGCGTCACTTATCAAGCCATTCATTTTACAGATACAAGCAGGCTGGTCATTAATATCGATTTTAGGCAAGCGCGAATGCGCTTGTACTGCAGCTATTTTGTTTAAACAGACATAACTTGACTATTAGCGTGACTTATGCACTAACGTAAGTAGTCATTGGGGACGTTCTTAAACGACTAGTCAAACAAGAACGTCCCCAACGACTAGGGGCTAGGCGATGTGGAGAGGGTTGGCGGCGTCGACGGCGTCGGAGGGGTCATCGGGAACAGTGTCTGCCGGGTCCTCGTCGGGGGTCTCAATCTGCTTGATCATGACCTCCTGGCCCTGCAGCAGGTATGTCTCGCCGCTACCGCAATGGGGGCAGGTCTTGCCGTGCTCGACTGTCGCATAGTTACGGCCGCACGCCTCGCAATGCGTCACGGCCTCGACGGGCTCCACGATAAGCTCCGCGCCCTCGGTGATAGGCTTTTTATCTGCCGCCCAGCGCCAAGCGTCGAGCAGCAAGTCGGGAACGACGCCCGAGACCTCGCCCAGCAGCAGCGTGACGCTCGAAACGCGACTCACGCCATTGGCGCGCGCCACGTTCTCGACATCGCGAATAATGTGATAGACGATTCCCAATTCATGCAAGGTAGAAACCTTTCAGCAACGGTTGATGCGATGTCAGCCAAACGTCAGCGAGCGGCGATCCAGGTGCCCCAGGTTGCCCCGAAACAAGGCGTCCGCTGGGCTTTTTGCCCGCGGCGCCGCAGTTGAGGGGCAAGATGGGGTATCTGGGCGCCGCACAGCGTCGGCAGTGCCGCCGTTCGTTAGAACGGCGGAGCCTCATTACTTCTTCCCGAATTTGATCTTGATGGCACGCTTGAGCGCGTACTTGCCCAAGCTGGGGAGCTTTTGCTCGTATTTGACCATCGTGGAGCACTCGGGGCGGTCGCGATCCAGGTGGATGGCATCGAACGCGCACTTGGTAGTGCACAGACCGCAGCCGATGCACTTGTTGGGGTCGACGATCGAGGCGCCGCAGCCCAGACAACGGGCGGTCTCGGCGCGCACCTGCTCTTCGGTAAAGGTCTCGACGTACTCGCTAAACGGCGAGGCCTTCTCGCGCTCGCGGTCGACATGTGCCACCTCGCGGCTCGCGTTATCGTAGCTCTCGATCACGACATCGTCGCGGTCGAGCGCGATGTAGCGGCGCTGGTTGCGGCCGATGGTGAGCGTGGAGCCCGGTTGCACAAAGCGGTGGATGGACACGGCGGCCTCGTGACCGGCAGCGATGGCGTTGATGGCAAAGCTCGGACCGGTGTAGACGTCGCCGCCCACAAAGATGTCGGGCTCGGCGGTCTGGTAGGTCTGAGGATCGGCAAGGGCACCCTGGCCACGGCCAAGCTCCACCTTGGAGCCAGCCAGCAGGTCGCCCCACACGATGGACTGACCGATCGACATGACCACGCGGTCGGCGTCGACACGACGCAGGTCGTTCTCGTCGTACTCGGGCGCAAAACGGCCCTCGTCGTCAAAGACACGCGTGCAGCGCTTGAAGGTGATACCGCACACACGACCGGCCTCGTCCAGATGGACCTCCTTGGGGCCCCAGCCGCAGCTGATGTGGGCGCCGTCCTCAACGGCCTCGCGACGCTCCTCCTCGCTGGCGGGCATCTGGGCCTCGCTCTCCAGGCAGAACATCTCAACGTGCTCGGAACCCAGACGGCAGGCGTTGCGCGCGACGTCGATAGCCACGTTGCCGCCGCCCACCACGATGGTGCGGCCGGACAGCGCGTCGATCTTGCCACTGTTGACCTTGCGCAAAAAGTCGACGGCCACGGTCACGTCCTCGGCATCCTCGCCCGGAATACCGGCGAGGCGGCCGCCCTGGCAGCCAATGGCAACATAAAAGGCCTTAAAGCCCTGCTCGCGCAGCTCGTCGAGCGTCACATCGCGACCGACCTCCACGCCATAGCGGAACTCGGCGCCCATCAGGCGAATGACCTCGACCTCGGCCTCGATAACATCCTTCTGCAGCTTAAAGCTGGGAATGCCATAGGTGAGCATGCCGCCCGGGCGCTCGTTCTTCTCGAACACGACGGGCTTGTAGCCCTTCTCGGCCAGGTAGAAAGCGCAGGACAGGCCGGCCGGACCGGCACCGATGATGGCGATCTTCTGGTCGAAGCCGCCGGCGCGCGTCGGGGTCACCACAGGTGGGACATAGCGGGTCGCGGCATCCAGATCGCGCTGGGCGATAAACTTCTTGACCTCGTCGATGGCCACGGCCTCGTCCACGCGACCGCGGGTGCAGGCATCCTCGCAGCGGCGATTGCACACACGGCCGCAGATAGCGGGCAGCGGGTTCTCGCGCTTGATGAGCGCTAGCGCCTCGTCATAGCGGCCCTGCGCCGCGAGCTTCAGATAGCCCTGAACGGCAATGTGCGCGGGGCAGGCCGTCTTGCAGGGCGCGGTGCCGGAATCGTGTGTCTCGATGCGGTTGTCGTTGCGGTAGTTGGGCGACCACTTGGTGTGGTCCCACTTGGTGGCATCGGGCAGCTCCTGGCGCGGATACTCGGGCACCTGTCCGCCGGCCTTTTTGCTGCAGAGCTTCTGGCCGAGCTTGACGGCACCAGCCGGGCACACCTCAACGCAGCGACCGCAGGCCACGCACTTGTCCTTCTCGACTTTGGCGACATAGGCCGAGCGCGACAGGTTGGGCGTGTTGAACAGCTGCGAGGTGCGCAGGGCGTAGCACACGTTGACGTTGCAGTTGCAGATGGCGAAGATCTTGTTCTCGCCGTCGATATTGGTGATCTGGTGCACAAAGCCGTTGTCCTCGGCCTGGCGCAAGATGTCATAGACCTCCTCACGCGTCACATAATGGCCGCGGTCGGTCTCAACCACATAGTCGGCCATATCGCCCACGGCAATGCACCAGTCGGCGGGGTCGTCGGCGCAGCCCTCGCCCATCACACGACGGCTCGCGCGGCAGCTGCAGATGCTGGCGGCATATTTGCCATCGTATTTGTCGAGCCAATGCTCGATATGCTCGATCGGCACCGAGGTGCTCGAAGCATCGATAGCCTTCTCGACCGGAATGACGTGCATGCCGATGCCGGCGCCTCCGGGCGGCACCATCGGCGTGGCTTTGGACAGCGGCCCCTTGGACGCCTGCTCAAAGAACTTGGCATAGACCGGATGCTCCTCGAGCTGGTTCACGCGCATGTTGAGGAACTCGGCGGAACCCGGTACCAGCATGGGCAGCACCCACTGCTTGGCGCGCTCGGGATTTTCCCAGTTGTACTCGAGCAGACCCGTGTAGCTCATGTCGTCGAGCATCTTCTCGATCTGGGCCTCGGGCATGCCGGTGAGCTTGACCATCTCGGGCAGCGTATAGGGACGGCGCATCTTCATCTTGCAGAGCACTTCGGCCTGCTCGTCGGTTGCGGCCTCGGCAAACGACCAGTACTCGTAGCCCAGCAGCTCGTCGCGATGCAGCAGACGGTTGGTGCAATGCTCGCACAGCTTGACAATGGCCTCGCGCGGATGCTCCGGCAGCGGCGGCACGAACTCCGAACCGATGTCGGGCTCGGTGTAGCTAATTCCCGGTCCGTTGAGAATCATGGTTGTCCCTTCTCTTGCCGCAGCCCGACGAGGCCGCAGCGCCCCTCTTTTTTGCAGGCCGGGCATGCCCCCATGCCGTTCACCCGCCATTGTTGACATTATGTCAAAAATAGTATTGACGAACCGTCAACACTATTCAAGACTATTAGGCGAACGGTCGGGCCCAAACGGATGAAAGGCGGCAAGCGCATGAGCGATAACGCAGCGAACACCCCTGTGGCCGACGCCGTCCCCACGCCCGACAGCGCGGCAAAGCGCCTGACAGGTGACGAGCGCCGTCGCGAGATTCTCGCCGCCGTGCGCGCCGTGAGCTCCGAGCTGGGCGTGTCCCATCTATCCGTCTCGGCCGTGACCAAGCGAGCCGGCTGCACGCGCTCGCTGTTCTACCACTACTTCGTCGACATGGACGCCGCCGTCACCGCCGTCATGGACGAGGCAATCGACGGTTTTATCTCCGAGCTCGAGCAGTGGAATGCCAGCCGCATCGTCGGTGATATCGAGGGCGCACTCGACACCGTCGCCCCGCTCTTTAAGCGCCTGGTTGTGAGCGGCCACGAGCTGCCGAGCACGCTCATCTCGAGCAGCGGCGCGCTCTACGGCGGCTTTCTGCACAACGTGGTCCAGCGCGTGGCGCAATACATCTGCGACACCACCGTGGCGGACTTTGTCGCCCATCATGACCTGCGCATCGACCATGTCTACGAGACGTTTTACACCCTCATCATGGGGCTGTTGATGTACATCCGCACGCACCCCGATGTGCCCGACGAGACGGTTAAGGAGATTATCGCCTCGACACTCCACATCGAGGGCTACACCGCCAAGTATTCCGAGCGCAAGCCCAGGAACTGATGACATTTGGCCAAACTGCCCGCGATGGAAGAGGGGCCGCGGGCGTATGAAAGGAGAGCAGCATGCTGTTCGATGTTTGGGGTAGCGATACCCTTATCCACTGGGCCGGCTGGGCGATGGTCTTTATCGGCTTGATCGTACTCAACGAGGTCGGCCGCCGTACCAAGCTCGGCGCGGCCATCATCTTTGGCGTGGCTCCGCTGGCCATGACCATCTACTGCATCGCCATCGCCGTCGGCGTTTCGCAGGGTGCCGAGTGGGCGCTCACCAACCCCACCCATGTATACCAGAACAGCTGGTTCCATTACGCCAAGGTATACGCGGCGCTGGCCGGCTGCTGGGGCTTCATTGCCATTAAGTACCAGTGGGGCAAGATCGGCAAGGCGCATTGGTTCCGCGCATGGCCGTTTGTGATCGTCGCCATCAACATCTTGATCGCTGTCGTGTCCGACTTTGAGAGCGCCTATCACTTCTTTGTCCTGGGCGAGTCCACCTGGGTCACCTCCGAAGGTGCTACGCAGCTGGCCGGCTGGAACAACGTGTTCAACGGCATCGCGGGCATCATCAACATCTTCTGCATGACCGGTTGGTGGAGCGTCTACGCCTCCGAGGACAAGACCGACATGCTGTGGCCCGACATGACCTGGGTCTACATCATCGCCTACGATATCTGGAACTTCTGCTACACCTACAACTGCCTGCCCACCCACTCCTGGTTCTGCGGCTTTGCGCTGCTGCTGGCGCCCACCGTCGCCGCCTTTATCTGGAACAAGGGCGGCTGGATCCAGAACCGCGCCTTTACGCTGGCCATTTGGTGCATGTTTGCCCAGGTGTTCCCCTACTTCCAGGAGGAGTCCATCTTTGTGACGCACTCCACGCTCGACCCCGGCGCCGCCACCGCGGTCTCGATCGTCGCACTGGTCGCCAACATCGCCGCGATCATCTACGTCGCCTACCGTGCCAAGAAGCTCGGCCGCAACCCCTACAAGCAGGATGTCTTTGAGGGCACCAGCGATTGGGAGAAGGCCACTGCCCGTCGCGCCAAGGTTGATTACGCGCACGCCGAGTAACGCGCCTGACGCAAACATCGCTTGAGCGCGAAGCGGCATAGCCGGCTCCGCGCAACTCAACGCACTACAGAGCCCCCGGAATGTGATTCGTTCGCGTTCCGGGGGCTTTTTGCTGCCGCGAGGATGCGGCTGAACGATACGCTCGGGTTAAATCGGATCTTATATTTCGCATGCGCTTTATATGGCTCCATTTTTGGGTACAGTGTTGAGCCGATATTGCATTGGGGGATATATGAGCGATGAGACACGTGGCCGCGAGGATGCGGCCCAGGATGCGGAAGCATGTGCCGAGGCCCTGGAGAGCCTTGACCGGATTGCGCTAGACGAGCTCTCGTTGAGCGATTTGGCCGTCGACGCGCAGGACGAGGTGCGCGAAGGCACTGAGGACGAAGGCAGCGACGCCAAAGACGCTTCTGACGAGGCCGAAGCCGAAGCCGAAGAGGACGATAGCAAGGACGACGTCCAGTCGGAATCCGCCTCGGGAGAAGAGACCGCCCTGCTTGGCAGCTTGCCTGCCGATGACTCGCTCACCCGCGAGCTTCCTGGCCTGGGTTCTGCGCCGGCCGTCGACGAGACCATCGCCATGGGCGATATTCCCCTGCCGTCCGTTCCCTCGGCACGCGAAGCCAAGGCTCGCCATCACAAGATGTCGCCCAAGCGACGCAATTTGATGGTTGCCGGCGTCGTTGCCGCCGCGCTCGTTGCCGGCGGCGCGGGCTATGCCGCTTGGAACGGATACCAACAAGAACAGGCCGCCATCGCTGCCGTCAACGCCCACACCATGATGTCGGTGCAGATTGGCGTACATGCCGCAGGGCTCGACTGTTCCACCGGCTCCAAGATTCCCGTGCAGGTGAGCGGGCAAGACTCTGACGGCTCCTCCGTGAGCGAGACGCTCTATGTTGATGAGCACGGTCGCGGTATTAAGCTGCTGCCTGGCGACTATACGCTCTCCATCGCTGGGTCCCCCATCGCAGCTGACGGTACCATTTACACCGTGCCAACCACCAAGGCGCAGGTTAGCGTAAAGAGCGACGGGCAGGACCTGAGCGCTCAGGCATCCTTTAAGCTTAAGGTACCTTCGGCAGACACGGTGACCGACGACCAGATCGATGCCGCGGCCAAGTACGCCGAGGAGGGCGGCGCGAGCTCTGCCGCGGTCGCAAAGGTGCTCCAGCAGGCGGCAACCGCGCGCCGTGACGCCGCCGTCAATGCCATGAGTTCCCGCGAGGCGCAGGCGGCCCGCGACGCCGATGCTCGGCATAAGGCAACGAACCTGTATCAGCTCGATATTCCCGTTGAGTGGTACGGCAAAGTCGCGACTTGGCAAAACGGCAATACGCTGTGCATCTATCTTGCCAGCGACAGCAATACGCCGATCGCGACGCTTGTCGCAGTACGCGACGGCGAGAGCTTTACACCCGATAAGGGTGATACGGTTTTAGGTGCGGCAAGCCTTGGCAACGGCTACACGGTCTACGCCAGCGGCCCCGTCTATCCGTATGTGGTGCCCCAGACCATCAACGGGCGCACGCAAGACCCCGTGTCGACCTACCCCATGGACACGGCCATTGAGCTTGTCGAGCTTACAACCGGCAACCGCTATACCTATAGCCAGATCAAGAACGTACTGGTCGGTAAAGACGGCAAGGCAGACGCCGCGACCAAACTCGAGACCGACTACCTCGCCCAGATTCTGATGCCAAGCATCAAGGCCCAAGACTAGCCGGCCGCAGCGAGGGTAGCTAATTTGGGACGGGGCTTTTTTAGCTGCCCCGACCGTTAATCGACTAAACCGGCACATTACCAGCCGGGCAGCTAAAAAAGCCCCGTCCCAAATTAGCTACCCTGCAGGAGTTAGCGCCACGGATCGGCTTCGAACATCGGCTCGCGCTCGGGGCGGCGATCGCTGTAGGGATCGTAGCCGTCGTCGTCCTCGTTCTCGGCACGGATGTAGGGGTCGCGCGGCTTGGGTGCCGGCTTAGGCGCAGGCTTGGGTGCGGCGGGCGCTGGCTCAGGCGCCGGTGCGTTCGTCTCGTTCTCGTCTTTCATCTGCATAGCTCCTTGCCATGTACTCATGTTCAGCATCATCGATTGTCGCACGAAAAAGGGCGGCGGACCCAATTGGATCCGCCGCCCTTGGCGTTTGGCTCAAAAGGTAGATTTTAAGGCATGGCCCAACAATCTACTCGGCGTCGGGCACCTCGTAGGTGGCAGACGGCGTGTTATCGCACACGACGGTAAAGGCACCGTCCTTGTCGACGTCAACCGTCACCTGATCGCCCTCGCGCACCGTACCGTCGATGATAGCGGCGGCGATGGCGTCCACGACCTCGCGCTGCACCAGACGCTTGAGCGGACGGGCACCAAAGACCGGGTCCAGACCGCCCACGGCGAGCATCTGCTTGGCCGCCGGGGTGATGGCAAGCGTCATGCGCTCCTTGGCCAGACGTGCGCGGACGTCGGCGAGCTGAATATCGACGATCTTTTCGATCTGCGCCATACCGAGCGGATGGAACACCACGATATCGTCGATACGGTTGAGGAACTCGGGGCGGAAAGTCTGAGCCATGGCCGCGTCAACCTGATGGCGCATCTCCTCCTCGTCCTTGCCCGAAAGATCGGCGATAGCCTTGGAGCCCACGTTGGACGTCATGATGATGATCGTGTTCTTGAAGGACACCTGACGACCCTGACCATCGGTCAGACGACCGTCGTCGAGCACCTGCAGCAGCACGTTGAAGACATCCGGGTGAGCCTTCTCCATCTCGTCGAGCAAGATCACGGAGTACGGGCGACGGCGCACGGCCTCGGTGAGCTGTCCACCCTCGTCGTAGCCCACGTATCCCGGGGGCGCACCGATCAGACGCTGAACGCTGAACTTCTCCATGTACTCGGACATGTCGATACGCACGAGCGCGCGCTCGTCATCGAACAGGCACTCAGCCAGCGCCTTGGCGAGTTCGGTCTTGCCCACACCGGTGGGGCCCAGGAAGAAGAAGCTGCCGATGGGCTTGTCCGGATCGGAGAGGCCCGCACGGCTACGGCGCACGGCCGCGGCGACGGCGGAGACGGCCTCATCCTGGCCGATGACGCGCTTATGCAGCTCGCCTTCCAAGCCCTTCAGCTTGTCGAGCTCACCCTGCATCATCTTGGAGACGGGCACACCGGTCCAGGCGCTCACGACCTCGGCGATCTCGTCGGAGGTCACCTGCTCGTTGAGGCCTTCACCGTCCTGCTGCTTTTGTGCCTCGAGCGCGGCCTCGGAATCCTGAATCTGCTGCTGCAGACCCGGAATCACGGAGTAACGCAGCTCGGACGCACGGCCCAAGTCTCCGTTGCGCGTCGCACGTTCCTCTTCGCTCTTGGCCTCATCGAGCTGGCCCTTGAGCTCCTGCACATGGTCGATGGCGTTCTTTTGGTTGAGCCAACCGGCCTTTTGCACGTTGAGCTTTTCCTGGACCTCGGCGATTTCCTGGCGCAGGGTCTCCAGACGCTCCTTGGAGGCGTCGTCGGTCTCCTTCATGAGTGCCTGCTCCTCGATCTGCAGCTGGGTGAGCTGACGCGTGGTGGCGTCGATCTCGACCGGCATGCTGTCGAGCTCCATGCGCAGGCGGCTTGCGGCCTCATCGACCAGGTCGATGGCCTTGTCGGGCAGGAAGCGGTCGGCGATGTAACGATCGGAGAGGTCGGCGGCGGCCACGAGCGCGCTATCGGTAATGTGCACGCCGTGGAAGATCTCGTACTTCTCCTTGAGGCCACGCAGAATCGAGATGGTGTCCTCGACGGTAGGCTCGGAGACCATCACGGTCTGGAAACGACGGGCGAGCGCCGCGTCCTTCTCGATGTACTTGCGGTATTCGTCGAGCGTGGTCGCGCCGATCGCGTGCAGGTCGCCGCGGGCGAGCGCAGGCTTGAGGATATTGCCGGCGTCCATGGAGCCCTCGGTGGCACCCGCGCCCACAATGGTGTGGAGCTCATCGATGAACAGGATGACCTTGCCTTCGGACTTCTGTACTTCCTTGAGCACGGCCTTTAAGCGGTCCTCGAACTCGCCGCGGTACTTGGCACCGGCGACCAGCGCGCTCATGTCGAGCTCGATGAGGTCGCGGTCGCGCAGCGTGCTCGGCACGTCGCCGGCCACGATACGCTGGGCGATGCCCTCGACGATGGCCGTTTTACCGACACCCGGCTCACCGATGAGCACAGGGTTGTTCTTGGTGCGACGGGATAGTACCTGAATGGTACGACGGATCTCGTCGGTACGGCCGATAACCGGATCGAGCTTGCCGGCACGGGCCAGGTCGCAGATGTTGCGGCCGTACTGCTCCAGTGCCTCAAACTGGGTCTTGTCCTCGGCGGACGTCACGCGGTCATCGCCACGCAACTCCTCGTAGACCTGCTCGATACGCTCCTTGGTAACGCCGGCGTCGCGCAGCACGCGGCCCGCCTCACCTTTGTCCTCGGCAAGCGCCATCAGCAGATGCTCGGTCACTACAAAGCTGTCGCCCATCTTGGTGGCCTTTTTCTCGGCCTTCTCGATGACACGGACGAGCTCGTTGGACAGGCCCATCTGCTGGCCCTCGCCCGAAACCTTGGGTGCGCGGTCGATGGCATCTTGCGTGGAGTGTGCAAGCTGGGCTGGGTCGGCGCCGATGCGCTCGATAATCACGGAGATATTGCGCTCGCCGGCACCGAGCAGGGCGGACAGCAGGTGAATCGGCTCCACCGCGCCGGCCTGCGCGTCGGCAGCCGTGCTCATGGCGGTCTGCAACGCCTCGCGCGACGTCATTGCTAGCTTATCGATTCTCATGGAATCACCTCTCTTGGGGCGGCCGCCCTACGGGGCGGCTTCACGTTGTCCGAGAAGTATTGTTGCCAGCTTTGTACGATCTTATACACAAATCTAAGTCTCTATATATAAGATTTTCTGAGTGATTAAGAGATAGGGAGCAGGCACGCTCACCCGCTGCGCTCTCGTCCCCTTACTATCTCAATCAGTAACATCTAGCGGCTGTTTATGGCTCCAGATGTTACAAATCAAGATGAAATGACCAGCGGCACCCGTTTGTCTCAATCTGTAACATCTACTCGGCAAATAGAGCTCTATCTGTTACAAATCGAGACGAACAGAAGACACCCGAATCGAAAATCTAAATCTGTAACACCAGGCCCACTTTTAGCGGCCAAGATGTTACAGGTCGAGACAAACGGGATCACCACAAAGGTGCCTGTCCCCTATGTGGCGGTTCTCGACAAAAAAGAAGCCGCCCCATTAACAGAGGCGGCATCAAGCAAGTCTATTTTTGGCGTCCCTCAAGACCCAACGAGAACGTCGCGGTAGCCCCGGACACACCTTTCCCTCGGGCGACCCTCGCGAAGCGCGTGAGCACGAGGGAAAGGTGTGTCCGGGGCGTACAGCAACGTTACTCGGCAGCGGCCTTGAACTTGTTGTAGTTGATCAGGCAGCCGGCCTTGACGATGGCACGCTCCTCAGCCGTCATATCGGCAATGTAGAGCTCAATCTGCTCGACCGCACCATCGGCGCGCACCACGTAGGCGGCGATGTTCTGCAGATCGCCGTCGAGCGCGGCACGGATACCCGGCACGAAGACGTAGTCGCCCACCTCAAAGTTGGGCTCGGCCTCCATCTGGAAGGGCACCATGCCCCAGTTCATCACATTGGAGCGATAGCGCTTGGTGGCGTACTCGTGGACGATGTTGGCCAGACCGCCAATCACGCGCTGGCAGCTCGCGGCCTGCTCGCGGGCAGAACCGTCACCGGGCTTCTTGGCATAGAGCATGGAGCCGTACTCGGTCGCCTTGGCATCGGCCACGACACCCGCGCCGGCCAGTGCCTCAAACACGCCGGCAAGCTCGGCGTCGAGTGCCGCCAGGTCGCCCGCCGCCTCGCCGGCAACGCGGCGCTTCTCCACGGCGTCGACCTCCTTGGAGCGGCCCACGTAGGCCGGATCGCGGCGGCTGAGCGTAAACTCTGCCAGGCCCAGCGGATTGGAGCGGAAGGAGCTCGTCTCGCCCGAGGGAATGAGCTCGTCGGTCGTGGTGACCGAGTCCATGATCTTGGAGCACACCTTGAGCAGGATATCGTCGCCGAGAGGCTCCATCGCGGGCCACGGCTTGATGTTGGGGCCTTCGACCAGCTCGTCGGCAGGCTCTGCCTTGCCAAAGCCCCAGTACACGCGCTTTTTGTACGGCGCGTCATCAAAGGTGTACTCGCAGGCCTCGTCCCAAGTCTCCTCGGGCAGGTCGGTCGCCGGCGTCAGGACGCCGCCGTTGGCGGCCGTCGCCGCAATGGAGCGAGCGTCCATTAGGGCCACGGCGCTCAGCTGACCATTGCCCGGCTTGGAACCCTCGCGGTTGGGGAAGTTGCGCGTGGTGTGGCGGATGGACAGGCCGTTGTTGGCAGGCGTGTCGCCGGCGCCAAAGCACGGACCGCAGAACGCCGTGCGCACGATCGCGCCGGCCTCCATAAGGTCGTAGATATAGCCACGGCGCGTAAGTTCGAGCGCCACGGGCTGGCTCGTGGGATAGACCGACAGCGAGAACTCGCCGCAGCCGGTGTTGGCGCCCTTGAGCACGCGGGCAGCCTGGACCACGGAGTCGTAGTTGCCGCCCGAGCAGCCGGCGATAACGCCCTGTTGCACGTGAAGCTTGCCGTCGACAATCTTGTCGAGCAGGCTAAAGTGTATCTTGCCCTCGCCGATCTTGGCGGCCTCGAGCTCCACCTCATGCAGGATGTCCTCGAGGTTCTCGTTGAGCTCCTCGATCTCAAAGCCGTTGGAAGGATGGAATGGCAGCGCGATCATGGGCTTGATGCTCGACAGATCGACCTCGACGCAACCGTCGTAGTAGGCGACATCGGCGGGCTTGAGCTCGCGGTAGTCGTCGCCGCGACCGTGCATGGCCAAAAACGCGTGCGTGTCCTCGTCAGTGGCCCAGATGCTCGACAGGCAGGTGGTCTCGGTGGTCATGACGTCGACGCCGTTGCGGTAATCGGTCGTCATGCTCGCGATACCCGGGCCCACAAACTCCATGACCTTGTTCTTGACATAGCCTTTGGCAAAGACGGCACGGATGATGGCGAGCGCCACGTCGTGCGGGCCGACGCCGGGACGCGGGGCGCCCGTGAGGTAGATAGCGACGACGCCGGGATAGGCAACGTCGTAGGTGTCGCGCAGCAACTGCTTTGCCAGCTCGCCGCCGCCCTCGCCCACGGCCATGGTGCCCAGGGCGCCATAGCGGGTGTGCGAGTCGGAGCCCAGGATCATCTTCCCGCAACCGGCGAAGTTCTCGCGCATAAAGGAGTGGATGACGGCGATGTGCGGCGGAACGAAGATGCCGCCGTACTTTTTGGCCGCGGAAAGGCCAAAGACGTGGTCGTCCTCGTTGATGGTGCCGCCCACGGCGCACAGCGAGTTATGGCAGTTGGTGAGCACGTAGGGCAGCGGGAACTGCTCCATGCCCGAGGCGCGCGCCGTCTGGATGATGCCGACGAAGGTGATGTCGTGGCTCGCCATGGCATCGAAGCGAATCTTGAGCGCCTCGGGGTCGCCGGACGTATTGTGTGCCTGGAGGATCGAATACGCGATGGTGCCGCGCTTGGCATCCTCGGGCGTCTGCGTAATACCGCGCTCGGCAGCCTCGGCCGCAGGCACAACCTCGCTGCCGCCGCGCAGGTAGATGCCGTCCTCGTACAGCTTGACCATACTGTCTCCCACTCTGCCCAAAAAATTTGGGCGCATAGCATGCATTCGTTCAATATCGTGCCATAGAACGGTTGCGAATGGGTTACGAATCTGCACGTTCACTTTATCTCGGTAAAGTACAGGACGAGCCCGATGTGGGTCAGCAGATTTGGTGCAAGAGTGTCCCTTTCGACTAGTCATTTAAGAACGTCCCCAATGACTACCCATAACAACGCCGATGTTTTGGCGCGGATAGCGAAAGCCCGCCAGAGCGAGTAAGGCAACGCCGCAGGTAGAGGACGGACAGCGAGCGACGTCCAGAGCGAACAAGTTGGCATGAAAAAGGCAAGGCATAGACCTTCTGGTCATGCCTTGCCTTTTGAATGACAAATTGTCGCTCTGGGCGGCGCGCAGCGTCGACCGGTCCGCCGTTCGTTAGAACGGCGGAACCTAGAGATCCCCGCCGGCTCCCAGTAGCTTGCGCATGACCTGTTCGGGATTAACCGAGCCATCGCGCGGGGCCAGGGAGGTGATCTTCTTCTGCATCTTGTACTCGTGCAGCTCGTCCTCGAGCTGGCGCATGCGGGCGCGGAGCTTTTCGTTCTCGCGCTCGCGCTCCTCGGCACGCTCCTTCATATCGAGGATGCGCACCACGCCGGCAAGGTTGATGCCCTCGTCGGTCAGCTGGTTGATGAGCTCCAGGCGCTCGATATCGGCACGCGAATACAGGCGCGTGTTGCCGCCCGAGCGCTGGGGGTTCACCAGACCCTTGGACTCGTAGACGCGCAGAGTCTGCGGATGCATGCCGGTCAGCTCGGCCGCCACGCTGATCATGTACAGCGGTTTGTTCCTATTGTCCTCGGCCATGCTACCTGACCCCTTTCCGTCTCGTTATCGTCCATCATAAGCCCGCGGGCGTGGGCGTGCACCGCGACCGCCCTAGAACGTCGCCTTGTAGCGGTTAACTTTCTCGCGGTAGTCGCGCGTGTCGGCTTCGCGCAGCTTGGTCATGGCATCGCGCTCGTCATCGGATAGGTTCGTGGGAACCTGCACCTTGATCTCGACGAGCAGCGCGCCCGTACGGCCACGGTGCTTAACGTCGGGCGCCCCCATCTCCTTAAAGCGGAACTTCTTGCCCGTCTGGGTACCCGCAGGCACTTTCAAACGGACCGTCGCACCGCCGGGCGTGGGCACGTCCACCGTACAGCCGAGCGCCGCCTCGTAGACCGAGACCGGTACCTCCATGGTTACGTCGGCGCCTTTGCGCTTAAACAGCGGGTGCTCCTCCACATGCGTGGTCACGACCAGGTCGCCGCGCTCGCCGCCGGCGACGCCATACTCGCCGCGACGCTTGTAGCGTAGCTTGCCGCCGTCGACCGCGCCCGCGGGCACCGAGACCGTAATGGTCTGCTGCTCGCCTGTCGAGGGAATGCGATAGGTGACCTTGTGCGTCACGCCGCGAAACGCGTCCTCGGCCGTCACATCGACGGTCAGCGACAGGTCGCCGCCCTTGCGAGCGCGGCTGCGACCCGCTCCGGCACCGGCAGCGCCTGCAGCCCCGGCAAAGCCCGAGCCCCAATCGCTACCCCAGGCGCCGTTGCCGCTAAAGATGCTGTCGAAGATGTCGCCCCAGCCGCTGGCACCCGCGCCGGCACCGTAGCCGCCGCCATACGCGCCGCCTGCGCCCGGCATGCCGCCAAACATGAGCATCTGGTCGTACTCTTTGCGCTTCTTCTCGTCCGAAAGCGTCTCGTAGGCCTCGCTGATCTCCTTGAACTTGGCCTCGTCGCCGCCGGCGTCGGGGTGATATTTTTGCGCGAGCTTGCGAAACGCGCTCTTGATCTCTTTGTCGGAGGCGCTCTTGGATACGCCCAGGATGTCATAGAAGGTTTTGCCTGCAGCCATCGTAGCTCCTCTCCTGTTTTATCCGTCGCCCAGCGGGCGGCGGTTCATGCTTTCATATGGCACTAGGCCAGAAAGGGCCCCGGGTGTTGCCCCGGGGCCCTTCTCAATTACTCCTCGGTGCTCTCGGCCGTATCGGCCGCAGCATCCTCGGGCGCCGCTTCGGGCTCCGGTGCGGGGCGCTTTTCGCCACCGTAGGTCACCGTCACCATCGCGGAACGCAGGATGCGGTCCGCCATGCGGTAGCCCTTCTGGTACACGTCGTTGACGGTCTCGTCGTACTGCGACGAGTCCTCGACGCGACCCACAGCCTGGTGCTCGAGCGGATCGAACGCCTCGCCCTTGGGGTCGATGGGCTCAACGCCCTCGTGCGCAAACACATCGAGTAGCTTGGCATGCACCGCGTCGACGCCGTCGACGAACTGCTTAAAGTCGTCGGCAAGCTCTTGGCTGCGGGCATGGTCGATCGCGCGCTCGATATCGTCGACCACCGGCAGCAGCGCAGTGACGAGCTTCTCTGTCGCACGCTCACGCTCGGCGATACGCTCGCTGGCGGTGCGGCGACGGAAGTTCTCCCAGTCGGCCTGCAGACGGGCGGTGCGCTCGGTGGCGTCCTTCGCCTTGTCCTCGGCAGCCTTCTGAGCCTCTGCCGCAGCATCGAGCTCATTGCGCACGTCGGCAAGCTCCTTCTGGGCCTGCTCGAACTTGAGCTTAAAGTCGTTGTCGGCGGCTTCCTCACCGGCGCGGATAGCGGCTTCCACCATCTCGTCCTCGGTCATCGTCGCCTCCTTGTTGGAATCCTCTACCTGGTTCTCGACAGCCTCGGCGGCCTCGGCCTCGTTGGCCTCGGTATCGTCGACGGCCTCTACGGGAATCTTCACGTCCTTCTCCTCAGAGTCAACGGGGGCGGCTCCAACGGCAGCCGCCTCCGTGCGAGCTTTACGGGCGGACATGATTACTTGTCCTCGTCGTCCACAACCTCGTAGTCGGCGTCGACGACGTCATCGTCGGCAGGCTGGGCGCCGGCGGCACCGTCGGTCTGCTGCTGAGCGTCGGCGTAGACAACCTGAGCCAGCTCGTAGGCCACGGACTGCAGGGACTCGCCAGCGGCCTTGATGGCCTCGACGTCAGAGCCCTCGAGCGCCTTCTTGGCATCGGCGATAGCGGCCTCGGCCTTGGACTTCACGTCGGCGGAAACCTTGTCGCCCAGCTCGTTGAGGGTCTGCTCGGTGGAGTAGCACAGGCTGTCGGTCTGGTTGCGGACCTCGACCTCTTCCTTCTGCTTCTTGTCCTCCTCGGCATGAGCCTCGGCGTCCTTGACCATACGATCGACTTCTTCGTCGGACAGAGCGGTGGAGCCGGAGATGGTGATTTGCTGCTCCTTGCCGGTGCCCTTGTCCTTAGCGGAGACCTTGACGATGCCGTTGGCGTCGATGTCGAAGGTTACCTCGATCTGCGGCACGCCACGGCGGGCAGCCGGGATACCGGTCAGCTGGAACTTACCGAGCGACTTGTTGTCGCGGGCAAGTTCGCGCTCGCCCTGGAGCACGTTGATCTCGACGCTGGTCTGGTTGTCGGCAGCGGTGGAGTAGACCTCGGTCTTGGAGGTCGGAATCGTGGTGTTGCGGTCGATCATCTTGGTCATGATGCCGCCCATGGTCTCGACGCCCAGCGACAGCGGGGTAACGTCGAGCAGCAGGATGCCCTCGACGTCGCCGGTGAGCACGCCGCCCTGGACGGCAGCGCCGTCGGCAACGACCTCGTCGGGGTTCACGGACATGTTGGGCTGCTTGCCGGTCATGGTCTTGACGAGCTCCTGGACGGCGGGCATACGGGTGGAGCCGCCGACGAGGATGACCTCGGTCAGATCGGAGAGCTTAAGGTTAGCGTCGCGCAGGGCGTTGGTGACAGGCTGCTTGCAGCGCTCGAGCAGGTCGCGGGTGATCTTCTCGAACTCGGCGCGGGTCAGCGTGTAGTTGAGGTGCAGCGGGCCGGACTGGTTCATGGTGATGAACGGCAGGTTGATAGTGGACTGCTGGGCGGCGGAGAGCTCCTTCTTGGCGTTCTCGGCGGCCTCCTTCAGACGCTGCAGGGCCATGGGGTCCTGACGCAAGTCGACACCGTTCTCCTGCTGGAACTTATCGGCCATCCAGTCGATGACGCGCTGATCCCAGTCGTCGCCGCCCAGGTGGTTGTCGCCCGAGGTGGACAGAACCTCAAACACGCCGTCGGCGAGGTCGAGGATGGAGACGTCGAAGGTACCGCCGCCCAGGTCGAAGACCAGGATGCGCTGGTCGGAGCCCTGCTTGTCCAGGCCATAGGCCAAAGCGGCAGCGGTCGGCTCGTTGACGATACGCTTAACGTTGAGACCGGCGATCTTACCGGCGTCCTTGGTGGCCTGACGCTGGGCATCGTTGAAGTAGGCCGGGACGGTGATGACGGCGTCGGTGACGGTCTCGCCCAGATACTTCTCGGCGTCGGCCTTCATCTTTGCGAGCGTCATGGCGCTCACCTGCTCGGCGGTGTATTCCTTGCCCTCGATGTCGACGACGGCACGGCCACCCTGGCCCTCCTTGACCTCATACGGCACGGTCTTGAGCTCGGAGGTGCACTCGGAGTACTTGCGGCCCATGAAGCGCTTGATGGAGAACACGGTGTTCTTGGGGTTGGTGACCGCCTGGTTCTTAGCGGCCTTGCCCACGACGCGATCGCCGTCGGCACGGAAGCCCACGACAGACGGGGTGGTGCGGTCGCCCTCGGCGTTCACGATGATGGTCGGAGAACCGCCCTCGAGAACGGCCATTGCGGAGTTAGTAGTACCAAGGTCGATACCAAGAATCTTGCCCATTAGAAATTCCCTCTCTCTTGTGCGTTTGCACCGACTCGGCGGTCTGCCAAGCGGTCTTTCGGTTTGTCTTTCAGGATGTAGTGTATCCCCTTATGGACCGGAATATACAAAATCTAAGTCAATTCATATAAGATTTCTTATCACTTAGAGTTTAGGTTCTCGAATGCGCAGGTAAACGCGCTGATTGAGTTCTCGGCAAATCTATCGAGATCTATGTAGAGATGGCTGAGGTTTGAGCCGGGGGTGCCTGGGGCTGCTTTACGGAAAGCTCGTCCCGGTTTGAGTGTGGATTCCGGGTCGCAGTTTCCGTCTGAAGGCTCAACCGGAAACCATATCCCGTTTTGAGAGCTGATACCGGGTCGCAGTTTCCGCTAGCGGGCCCAACCGGAAACTGCGACCCGTTTTTCGACCAGGTAACGGGATGCGCTTTCCGAAAGCCCACTCAATTGCTCAATAATTCGAGTCACCTTTATCTAACATTTGCACAGCTCACCAGCCTCACCTGTGCATTTCTTAGTAAGCCTTGGCATACTCGGCGAATGGTATGAAGATGCCGGCCAGAGGGTATTGCAAACGGTCGCTCACGTGGTATGTTTTTGCCCGAATCAAACCGGCGCGCATCGCCTGTAGCGTCGGTCAACAGAGAGGAAACTACCATGGCTCATCCCGTAATTGATGCCGACGAGTGCATCGCTTGTGGCGTTTGCGTCGACTCCTGCCCCGCTGGCGTTCTGGAGCTCCAGGACGTCGCTACCGTTGCTGACGAGGACTCCTGCGTCGCCTGTGGCGCTTGCCAGGACGCTTGCCCCGCCGGCGCGATCACCGAGATCGTCGAGGAGTAACAGCTCTTCCACCTGCACACACTCAAAAGTACACCGTGCACAAACAAAAAGGAGGCCTCCGCATCGCCGCAGAGGCCTCTTTTTTGTACGGATAGCTAATTTGGCACCGTCGCAGGTTGAGCATAAATCAGCGAAAACGCCCCTAAGCGAGCAAGGTGACGTGAAAGAGGAGGGAAGCGTACTTTTGTACGCGACCGACGATTGAACGTCAGATTGCCGCTTAGGGGCGTTTGCAGCATCGGCTACGATAGATCGTCTTCGTAGGGCATCAGGTCTGCCAGATAGCCCTTCTCCTTGAGCATAGCCTCGATCTCGTCGAGGGTTTGCTCATCCTCTGCCGCGATGCGATGGAAGTGATAGCCGCTCGTCACCGTTAGTAGTGGAAAGCTCTTGCCGCTCTCGATATCGTGCAGGTAGCGCTCAACATCGCGACGATTGCGGATGTCCAGGTCGGCCGTGATCTTACCGTACACGCGGTGATTGACGATCACGTTGAGCACGGCGCCTCCGGCGTCAACGATACTCGTGAGCTCATCGCCTGTCTGCTCCACGCCATGGCGAACCTTGACCAGGCGCGTGGGCACGGCGGGGCTGCTGGGGGCCTCCTGCAGCACGTAGCCGCGATTGGTCGCCACGATATCGTGCCCATCGGCGCGCAGCAGGGCGATGTCTTGCACGACAACCTGGCGGCTCACACCCACCTCGCGAGCAAGCGTACTGCCGGAGACGGGGTCTTTGGCTCGCTCGAGCACGCCCATGATGGCACGGCGACGCTCGCGGGCGTCCATTATTTACCGTCCAGCAGACGCAGGTGCTTAAGCGAGAGGTCGAGAATCGGCGCAGAGTGCGTCAACGCCCCCGAGCTAATAAAGTCAACGCCCAGGTCGGCAAGCGCACGGATATTGCTGGCATCCACGTTGCCCGAACACTCGGTCTTGGCGCGACCGGCAATAAACTCAATCGCGGCAGCCATGTCATCGTGGGTCATGTTGTCGAGCATGATGATGTCGGCGCCGGCCTCCACGGCCTCGCGCACCATGTCCAGGTTCTCGCACTCGATCTCGACCGTCGCGGTAAACGATGCATGGGCGCGCGCCATCTCGATCGCACGCGTCACGCCGCCGGCGGCATCGATGTGGTTGTCCTTGAGCATGACGGCCGTCGACAGGTTGTAGCGGTGGTTGCTGCCGCCGCCGATCTCGACCGCGGCCTTCTCGAAGACGCGCATACCCGGCGTGGTCTTGCGCGTGTCGACGAGCACGGTCTTGGTGCCCTCGAGCGCCGCAGCCATCTGGTGCGTATAGGTAGCGATACCGCTCATGCGCTGCAGGTAGTTGAGCGCCACGCGCTCGCCCGAAAGCAGCACGCGCGCATCGCCGCGTACCTGGCCCACATGGTCGCCGGCGTGCACCTCGTCGCCATCGGCAACGTCAAACAGCACCGAGCTCTGCGAATCCAGCAGCTCAAAGGTGCGAGCGAACACATCCAGGCCCGCGATGATGCCATCGGCCTTGGCGATGAGCTCCACCGTGGCGGGACGCGCCGTGGGGCACACGCTCGCCGTGCTCACGTCCTCAAACGTAATGTCCTCGCGCAGAGCCTGCAGAATCAGATCATCGACGACGAGCTTCATGGTAATGGGGTTCATGGTCTACTCCTCCACGGCCTGCGTGCCGGCGGCACGGGCCAAATCATCGATTGCCAGGGTGTCGGCGCTCAGGGCGCGATGACGGCCGTCGAGCGCGGGCTCGCCCGCCTGCTCCACGGCGAGCGACTCGCCGGTACGCATGTGCCACGCAGCGCGACGACCCCAGACCAGCGCCTCGAGCAGGCTGTTTGATGCAAGGCGGTTCTTGCCGTGAACGCCGTTGCAGGCCGTCTCGCCGGCGGCGTAGAGCTCGGGCATCGAGGTGCGGCCGTCCTTGTCGACCCACACGCCGCCCATAAAGTAGTGCTGCGTGGGTGTGACGGGGATGGGCTCGTCCAAGATGTCGCGGCCGTCCTCCAGGCAGCGTGCGCGAATGTTGGCAAAGTGCCCGGTCACCACGTCGCGCTCAACGGGGGCAAAGCTCAGCCACTCGTGCTCGGTACCATCCTGCTTCATCTGCTCGCGAATAGCGGCGGCGACCACATCGCGCGGCTGAAGCTCATCGGTAAAACGCTCGCCGGCGGCGTTGAGCAAAATCGCGCCCTCGCCGCGGCAGCTCTCGCTGATCAGGAAGGTGCGGCCCGGCTGCGGCGAGAACAGTCCCGTGGGGTGAATCTGCACGTAGTCCAGGTGCTCCATCTTAATGCCGTGCTCCTGGGCGATGTAGCAGGCATCGCCGGTGAGCTGCGGGTAGTTGGTCGAGTGGTCGTATACGCCGCCGATACCGCCTGTCGCCCACAGCGTGTGGCGGGCATGGATCTTAAACGGCTCGCCGGCATGCACGCCCTCGGCGGCATTTGCCAGCTCGTCGGCGGGGCGAACCGAGTTGTCCTCGTCCACGGGAACGGCGACGACGCCGAGGCACGCCGTGGCGCCATCACGCTCGCCCGTCAGAATGTCGGTCATGGCCACGTGCTCCAAAATCTGCACGTTATCCAGCTTGCGAACGGCCTGGAGGAGCTTGGTCGTGATTTCCTTGCCCGTAATGTCGGCATGGAAGGCGATGCGCGGGCGACTGTGCGCACCCTCGCGGGTAAAGTCGAGGCTGCCGTCGGCCTTGCGCTCAAAGTCCACGCCCATGGCCAGCAGGTCGTTGATGACCGAGCGGCTCGAGCGGATCATGATGTCGACGCTCTCGCGGCGGTTATCGTAGTGGCCGGCGTGCATAGTGTCCTCAAAGAAGGCGTCGTAGTCAGAGCCTTCGGGAAGCACGCAGATACCGCCCTGCGCGAGCATCGAATCGCACTCGTCGACAGCGCCCTTGGAGAGCATGATCACGCGCGTGCTCGTCGGCAGATTGAGGGCCGCGTATAGGCCCGCCACGCCGCAACCGGCAATGACGACGTCGCACTCCATGTCGGGGCATTGTTTGGTTTCCACAGGAATCCTCTCCCTTGTAATGTGGCATAAGGGATGGTCCCTCATGTCACATCGTTCTAGCGCGCCGCGTATTCGAGCATGCGGTCGAGCGTGAGCTTGGCCTGGTCGGCGGCCTCATCCGACACGCCAATCTGCACCTCGCCCTCGCCCGTCTCCAGGCAGCGCACGAGCTTTTCGAGCGTGATGAGATCCATGTTGACGCAGGTGGGCTGTACCGCGGGGAAGTAGAACTTTTTGCCGGTGCCCTGACAGCGGCGCTCGAGCTCGTAGAGCACGCCGCGGACCGTCACGATGATAAACTCGCTCGCGTCCGACTCCTCGGCATACTTGATAATGCCGGCAGTGGAGCCGATGTAGTCGGCCTCGGCCAGGACGTCGGCCTTGCACTCGGGGTGCGCCAGCACGAGCGCATCGGGGTGCGCCTCCTGTGCGTCGACGATCTGCTCGACGGTGATGATGTGATGGCGCGGGCAGTAGCCGTTGTTGAGGATGACGTGCTTTTGGGGCACCTGCTCGGCCACAAAGCGGCCCAGGTTCTGGTCGGGAATGAACAAGATGTGCTGCTGCGGCAGCTCGGAGACGATCTTGACGGCGTTAGAGCTGGTAACGCACACGTCACTCCAGCTCTTGATCTCGACCGTCGAGTTGACGTAACACACCACGGCCAGGTCGTCGCCATATTCGGCGCGCGCCGCGTCGACCGTCTCGTGCTTGACCATGTGCGCCATGGGACAGTCCGCGCCCGGCTCGGGCAGCAGCACGGTCTTGGTGGGGTTGAGCAGCTTGGCGCTCTCGCCCATAAACTCCACGCCGCACAGCACGATAGTCTGCTGCGGCAGGCTCTTGGCGAGCTTTGCCAGGTAGAAGCTGTCGCCGACGTAATCGGCAACGGCCTGGACCTCGGGCGCCACATAATAGTGCGCCAGGATCACTGCGTCACGTTGGGTTTTTAGCTGATGAATGGCCTCGACGAGCTCTGCGGGCACCAGTGCCGCGCGCTCCGTTGCCGTCGTTGCCGATGCCAGGCCGGCCGCGATATCGCGTGCAAGCTCCGATGCATCCATGTTCGCACTCTGTGCCATCAAGGCCCCTCTCTTTTGGCGAATCTTGGGGCTTTAGTATGACACCTGGCTTTACAGCTGACAAGACAGCTGTAAAGCCAGGTGTAAAGTTGGAATAAGGATTCAATCTTGGGGCGGGTCCATTTTCGAACTGGCAAGCTGAGGACAGTCGAGCTCTCGATAACGCAGGGGGCATCTTTGGGCGCCCGCCGCGCATGGTCGACGGCATGCCCGTGGCCGAGCACACCGGACACGGCTTTGGAACCAGGAGCATTAAGCTTGCCGTCGAGCGCATGAACGGCAACTGCCAGTTTCGCATTCACGGCAATCGGTTTGAGCTTCGCGCAGTGATGTAAGGGCGCGACAAGTCGGCGCCGCGCTCGACCCATCAGGACCGCCTTGCCGGCGCCAGTCCGCTACAGCGGTGCGGCGGCCGGGGTCAGCTGCTTGATATAGGCCCACATGCGCTGCTTGGCGGCCTTGTCGGTCAGCGCGGCCTCAAAGCCGTCGAGCGCGAGTACGCGACGACCCTGCACGTGGGCGACCAAGCCTGGCTTGAGCATGGCGGTATCAAAGTCGTCGATCGCCACGAGCATGTCTGCGTAGGTCTCGCGCATGGTATCGGCCGCGCGATCGTCCAGCAGCAGGACCGCCTCGGGGTCCAAAGACTCGAGCGCCTCGCGGAACAGCTCGCACGGCAGGTCCTCGCCTGCCGCAACCGCCCCGTCGCCCGCGCCGGCAACACTTGCCAGCACGCAGAAATCCTCGGGCGCGTAACCGATGGCGCCGAGCGCCTTACGCAACGCGGCGCCGTCTGGACCGGCAGCCAACTCGCCACCTGCGCGCTCGGCATCGTCTAAATCACCTTTTACCAGCACAATTGGCGAGCACGCGTTACCCGCGATACGCACGCCGCGACCCGCGAGCGATGCGAGCTCCTGCTCGGTCGCCTGGGCGATGGCTTCTTTTTTCTGGCTTTGTGACGTGGGCATGCGCTCTCCAATCGTTTGCGTGCCCACCATTATATAAAAGAGCCGCCCGCGAGTGGTTGCATTGCGGGCCGTTGGGTATAAGCACGGTCGTACTGAGTTTTACGCGGCCGAGCCGCGTCGCACTATGGAGGTCACCATGGCTGACATTAAGCAGATTACCCCCGAGAATTTCGATTCCGTCGTTAACGGCAGCCTTCCCGTGCTGGTTGATTTTTGGGCACCGTGGTGCGGTCCCTGCCGTTCGCTCTCGCCCATTGTTGACGAAGTGGCCGACGAGCTGGCCGGCAAGATTACCGTCGCCAAATGCAACGTCGACGACAATCAGGACCTGGCCATGAAGTTTGGCGTTATGAGCATCCCCACGCTGGTTGTCTTTAAGAACGGCGAGGAAATCGACCGCTCCGTCGGTGCGCTGCCCAAGGCCAGGCTGCAGGCGCTGCTGGAGAAGCACCTGTAATACGCCGGTCATTTGTTGCCGTCCATGAGTGGTTTTGTGCCGCTCGCCGGAGAGCCGGGTGTTGCGCCCGCGACCACGGATAGTATGGTAATCACAAACAGCCCCCAGTGAACGGGTGCGGGTCAGACGGACTCGCACCCGTTTTCTTATGCGGCGATGCGTAAAGCGGGCGTAGTAGAATCTGAACCACTGATTAGACCCGTACAAAAGGAGATTCCCATGCATGACGTCGGAATGAACATGAGCCAGCTTGCCATGAGCGTCAAACAGGTCGACGACACGATCGAGCTCGCCCACGAGTGGAGCCATCAGCTGCTGCATGCGACCGAGAACTTTGACATGGAGCGCATTGGCGCCAAACTCGAGGCCGTCATGGCGGCGCTCCACGAGGCGCACGATGTGCTCGAGGGCTACGAGGAGGCCATCGAGGCCGACCATAACTCCGTTGGCTCCGTAAAGCTGGTGTAGCGTGGCCGAGCACGAGCACGCCTGCGAGCACGAGCATCCGCACGGGCCGACCGGCGACGTGGGCTGCCGCCTCAGCGGCTCCGCCTCCGAGCTGGTCCGTTTTTCGGTCACCGCTCCCGACGACCTGTTGCGCCGCTTTGACGAGCAAATCGCGCGCCGCGGCGACGTTGCCAACCGCTCCGAGGCCGTGCGCGACCTGATTCGCGCCTCCATTGCCAAGGAGCAGATGCGAACGCCCGACGAGCAGGTCATCGGGTCGCTCACCATGATCTATGACCACCATACCGGCGATCTGACGCGCCGTCTGGACGAGGTGCAGCACGACTACACCGACGAGATTGTCTCGACCATGCACGTGCATCTGGACCACCACAACTGCTTGGAGATTCTGGCGCTCAAGGGTCGCGGCGAGCGTGTCTACGAGCTGGCTGACCGTCTGCTGGGCCTGCGCGGCGTTAAACACGGCGAGCTCACCTGCGCCGCCACCGAGCAGAGCCTGGGGCTGTAGCGGGTCTTTGCGCGGCGCACCTGCCAATAAGGGACAGGTTTGTTTTGGCAGGTTTAACGTTTTACCTACCAAAATAAACCTGTCCCTTTTTGGCAGGTCTCGATGAAGGAGGGTCGCATGCGACATGCGCATATCCATGTAACGGGCATTGTGCAGGGCGTTGGCATGCGGCCATTTGTGTATCGCGAGGCCATGGCGCATGGCATTTGCGGATGGGTGCTTAACGCGGGCGATGGCGTGCATATCGAGGCGCACGCCCTAAGCGAGGCGCTCGACGAATTTGTCGCCGCGCTTTCCGAGCATGCGCCCGCGGCGGCTCGTGTGGAGCATGTCGAGGTTATGGACCTAGCGCCCGGCGACTGGGACGCCGCCAACGAGCGGGGCTTTCGCATTGTGGCATCGCAGGATCAAACCGCCCACACGACGCTCGTCTCGCCCGACATCGCCACGTGCGACGACTGCCTGCACGAGCTGTTCGACCCCGCCGACCGACGCTTTCACTATCCCTTTATCAACTGCACCAACTGCGGACCGCGCTTTACCATCATCCGGTCGCTGCCCTATGACCGAGCGGCCACCTCGATGGATTGCTTTCCCATGTGCCCCACCTGTGCCGCAGAGTATGGCGACCCGCTTGACCGGCGGTTTCACGCGCAGCCCGATGCCTGCTTTGATTGCGGGCCGCACATTACGTGGCGCGAGGCCGGCGAAGCCGCCGCGTCGCTGACCGTCGGCACCACGCGCAAGACCAGCGACGCCATTATCGACCGCTGTGTTGAGCTGCTGGCCAACGGCGGTATCGTCGCCATCAAGGGTCTGGGCGGATTTCACTTGGTATGCGACGCCTCCAACGAGAAGACGGTAGCCGAGCTTCGCCGCCGCAAACGCCGCAGCAACAAACCGCTTGCCGTTATGGTGCGCGGCCTTGCCGATGCTGAACGCCTGTGCCATGTCAACGACGTTGAACGCGGCTTGCTGACCGGCAGCATTCGCCCCATTGTGCTGCTGCGCCGACGTGCCGTTTGCGAGAGCGGCGGCTCCCCCAACGCGCTCGCACCGTCCGTCGCGCACAACCTTCCTGAGCTTGGCGTTATGCTCCCCTATACACCGCTTCAGCATCTGTTGCTTGCCGCGGCAGAAGCCCGCGGTATGCACGCACTCGTCATGACCAGCGGAAACCTGAGCGAGGAACCTATCGAGACCGATGACAACCTTGCATGGGAACACCTTGTTGCCGCCGGCATCGCTGACGCGCTACTTGGCAACGACCGTGCGATTCTCTCGCGCTACGATGATTCCGTGGTGCGCGTGGTCGGTGGGGTCGCCATGCCCGTTCGCCGCGCTCGCGGATATGCACCCCAGCCGCTGCCGTTGCCGGCGCTCGACGGCACCACGCCCTGCGTGCTCGCCTGCGGGCCACAACAAAAGGCCACGATTGCGCTCACGCGTGAAGGGACGAACGGCGAGGCAACCTGTTTTGTGTCGCAGTATATCGGCGATGTTGAAAACGGCGGGACCTTCGATGCCTGGAACGCCGCGCGCACGCGCTTGGAAGATCTCTTTGACTTGGCGCCCGCCGCCTTGGCCTGCGATCTACACCCCAGCTATCTATCGAGCCAGTGGGCGCGCGAGCAGGCGCGAAAACGCAATCTGCCGCTCGTCGAGGTGCAGCACCATCATGCGCACATCGCGAGCGTAATGGCCGAGGCGATTGCCGCGGGCCAGCTTACAACCGACGCGCGCGTCCTTGGCATCGCCTTTGACGGCACCGGCGCCGGCACCGATGGGACCATTTGGGGCGGCGAGTTTCTTGTTGCCAGCCTTGGCGGCTTTGAGCGCGCCGCGCATTTGCGCACCTGGACGCTCCCCGGCGGGGCGGCCTCCGTGCGCGACGCCCGCCGCAACGCCTTTGCCCTGCTCAGTGAGCTCGGCCTGCTTGAACATCCGGGGGCCGAGCGGCTCTTGGACGGCCTAGACGAGCAAACACGCAGCGTGACGGCAACGATGATCGAGCGGAACATCAACAGCCCACGCACGAGCAGTATGGGGCGTCTCTTTGACGCCGCCGCTGCAGTTTTGGGCATTTGCGGGCAGGCAACCTACGAAGGCGAGCCCGCCATCGAACTCGAAGCCGCCGCCTGGCGCGCGCTCGGCAGCAAAATTACCCATGTTCCCGGCGATAAAGACGGCTGTTCCGCATCTGACCCATTGCGACTGGACAGTTTGTTCAGATTTGTATTAAAAACGGACCCTCTAACCAACGGTTTTGGCTCAGATTACCCCGAAGAGGGCTCTCCAGGCACCTCATTTGCGGTTAATACGCCCGCCGGATACCCCAAATCAACCCATTCGGGGCCCTCGCAGACGATCTATACCACCCATTACCACTCTAAAAAGTACAAATCTGAACTAACTGTCCAAGCTACCTCGAGCAGGTCTCTCGTCCTGAGCCCCAGCTCACTTTTTGCGGCGCTTTTGGAGGGAACCAGAGCCAGTGTGCCCGCCGACAGGCTCGCACTCGACTTCCATGTCGCCGTCGCGCGCTCCTCGGCACGCATCGCCAGCGAGATCTGCGCGTGCGAGGGCATCGACACCGTCGCGCTCTCGGGCGGTGTGTTCATGAACCGACTTCTGCTCCAGCTCCTCACCCGCGAGCTCAAAAGCGCAGGTCTTACTGTCCTTATCCCCCATACCGTGCCCGTCAATGACGGCTGCATCGCCTACGGTCAGGCGGCGGTCGCAAGCGCTCGTCTTGCGCAGATCGCATCGCAGTAGCTCGCTCTCGCACACCGCTGTGCCCAGCCGTCTCACAGGCGTAACGCGTTTGCCCGCGAACCCCGCGAGCGCTACCATCAACTGATGGATTATCGAGCGCCTATCCAGCGCAAAGCGTCTAAAAGGGGAACAATATGTGCCTTGCCGTCCCCGGTAAAGTAGTCAAACGCGACGACGGCCTCAAGGCCACCGTCGACATGATGGGCATCGAGCGCCCCGTGTCGCTACGACTCGTGCCGACGGCGCAGGTTGGCGACTATATTCTCGTGCACGCTGGCTTTGGCATCCAGATTGTCGACGAGCAGGAAGCGCAAGAAACGCTCGAGCTCGTTAACGCCATGACCGAACTGGCCGAAGAAGACCAACTGGCCAGCAACCCGGCCGAGGCATACTAGTGGCGGCCGGACAGCCGGCTCGCTCCGGTATCGACTTTTCGGCATTTCGCGACCCCAAGCTGGCTCGCGAGCTCATCGAACGCATTCGCGGTCTTGTCGGCGACCGTACCATCAACCTTATGGAAGTCTGCGGCACACACACCGTGAGCATCGGCCGCTATGGCTTTCGCTCCATTATGCCGGCCGGGCTCAAGCTGCTGAGCGGCCCGGGCTGCCCCGTCTGCGTTACCGCCAACCGTGACATCGACCACGCGATCGCGCTCGCCAACATAGACGGCGCCATCATCACCACCTTTGGCGACATGATGCGCGTGCCCGGATCGTCCACCTCGCTCGCTGCGCAAAAGGCGGCAGGGCGCGATATCCGCATCGTCTACTCCCCGCTCGATGCGCTCGACATTGCCGAGCAAAATCCCGATCGTCCGGTCATTTTTATGGGCGTGGGCTTTGAGACCACGACGCCCACCATCGCCGCTGCCATCTTGGAGGCCGAGGCGCGCGGGCTTTTGAACTTTTCGGTCTATTGCGCCCACAAGACCACGCCGCCGGCGTTGCGCGCCATCGCCAACGATCCCGAGACCGCCATCGACGGCTTTATCTTGCCGGGCCACGTCGCCACCATCACGGGCTTGGCGCCCTTTAGCTTTTTGGTCGACGAGTTCGATACCCCGGGCGTGGTCACGGGATTTGAGCCGGTCGATATCCTGCAAGGCATCTGCATGCTGGTCCAGATGGCTGTCGAGGGCAGGCCCGCGATCGACAACGCCTACCGTCGCGGCGTCAACGCAGACGGCAACCCCGTGGCGCGACAGTTGGTCGAGCAGGTGTTTGAGCCATGCGACACCACATGGCGCGGGCTGGGGCCGATTGCCAACTCGGGCCTTTCCATCCGCCCTGAGTTCTCGCGCTTTGATGCCCATGCTCGCTTTGACGTGCCCGTTGAGGCGACGGTCGAGCCGCGTGGGTGCCGCTGCGGCGACGTACTGCGCGGGGCCATTACGCCGAGCGGCTGCCCGCTCTTTGGCCGCACCTGCACGCCCGAGCACCCCGTCGGCCCGTGCATGGTGAGCTCCGAAGGCAGCTGCGCGGCGTACTACCGCTACCGCGACTATTAGGTTCCGCCGTTCTAACGAGCGGCGGACTGGTCGACGCTGCGCCTCACCCATATAATTCCACCCACGATTGGAGTTTTGGATATGTCCCATAGCATCACCGATAGCACCGTCCTTTTGGGCCATGGCTCCGGCGGTCAGATGATGAAACGCATCATCGATGAGGTCTTTTTAGATGCCTTTGGGGCGCCCGAGTTGCTCGAAGGCAACGACGCCGGCGTCGCCGCGCTGCCCGCGAGCGGGCGCATCGCCATGTCGACCGACAGCTTTGTAGTCTCGCCGCAGTTCTTCCCCGGTGGCAATATCGGCCGCCTCGCCGTGTGCGGAACCGTCAACGACGTCGCGACCTCGGGCGCCAACGTGCGCTACCTATCGTGCGGCTTTATCCTCGAAGAGGGCTATCCCATGGATAAGCTCCGCCAGATTGTGCAGACCATGGCCGAGACGGCGCGCGAGGCGGGCGTAGCGATCATCACCGGCGACACCAAAGTTGTTGAGCGCGGCGGGGCCGACGGCGTCTACATCAATACCGCCGGCGTGGGCGAGGTTCCCACGGGCGTGGCGCTCAGCGGCGCCAACTGCCGCCCCGGCGACGTTATCCTGGTGTCAGGCACACTGGGCGACCACGGGATCGCCATCATGAGCCAACGCGAGGGCCTGGCATTTTCGAGCACGATCGAAAGCGATGCCGCGCCGCTCAACCACCTGATTGCCGCCGTTTTGGCCGCCGCCCCCGACACTCGTTGCTTCCGCGACCCCACGCGCGGTGGCCTGGCATCCACACTCAACGAGTTTGCCCAGGCCAGCGGCGTTGCCATGGAGATCGACGAGGATGCCGTGCCCGTGCGTCCCGACGTGCAGGCCGCCTGCGAAATGCTCGGCTACGATGTGCTGCAGGTGGCAAACGAGGGCAAGATGGTCGCCGTGGTGCCGGCCGAGCAAGCCGATGCCGCGCTGAGCGCCATGCGCGCCGCCCGCTACGGCGAGAATGCCGCGATCATCGGCCGCGTGCTGCCGCTTGGATCGGACGCCCGTCCCGCCGTGCGCGTGCGCACCGGCTGGGGCTCGACCCGCATCCTCGACATGCTCGTGGGAGAGCAGCTGCCAAGGATTTGCTAGAGCGGAATCGCACGGTCGGCGCGATGTCACCTGATATCCCTGGAGATGTTCAGATTCCAAGCACACCCAACGCGTAAGCCCAGTATTATGGGGTGCGTTTTGAAACCCAACGACGGGAGCTTTCATGGCAGCAGCCTTTTCCCATGTGATCTTTGATCTGGACGGCACCATCCTCAACACGCTCGAGGACCTGGCAGCCGCCGGCAACCATACCTGCGAGGCGCACGGCTGGCCCACGTTTGCCGTTGACGAGTACCGCTACAAGGTGGGAAACGGCATGCTCAAGCTGGTTGAGCGCTTTATGCCCGCCGAGTACGCGGGCGACGGCCGTATGTTTGAGCAGACGCTTGCCGAGTTTAGGGCTTATTACGGCGAGCACAAGGAGGACCACACCGCCCCCTATGCCGGCACGATCGAGATGCTCGACCGCTTGCGTGCCGCGGGCGTGCAGCTTGCCGTGCTCACTAACAAGGATCACGTCTCGGCGGCCCCGCTTATCGAGAAGTATTTTGGTTCCGAGCGCTTTGCGCTGGTACAGGGCCGTGTCGATGCGTTTCCGCCCAAGCCCGAGGCACCCGTCACGCTGCATGTGATGGAAGAGCTGGGCGCCGACCCGGCGACCACGCTCTACGTAGGCGATTCCAATGTCGATATCCTGACCGGCCACAACGCCGGTCTTAAGAGCGCAGGCGTCAGCTGGGGCTTCCGCGGCCGCGCAGAGCTGGAAGCCGCCGGCGCCGACTACGTGGTGGACAGCCAGGCAGAGCTCGCGGCGCTGGTGCTGGGCGAGTAGCGAGCGGGCACCAGAGCGAACAAATTGGCATGAAAAGAGGACGGCATAGACCTTCTGGTCATGCCGTCCTCTTTGAATGACAAGTTGTCGCTCTGGTGCCCACGCAGCGTCGAGCAGTTGCGGCGTTTGGTAAAACGCCGCAACGAACTAGTTCATCATCGCATTCATCATCTCGGTGGTTGCGGAATCGTCGGCAGACCACTCGTTATCCTCGTTGGCGGAATACTTAAAGGTGACCTTGGTGTCCTTGGTCTCAGCGGCCTTGGTCACGTCGACCATCACCTGGCCGGCCATCTTGTACAGCTCGTCCTCGGAAGGCATCGTATCGAGTGCGGCGATCTTCTCCTGATACTGGGTGGCGAAATCTTCGACGATCTTGTTCATGGACTTGCAGGTGATGGTGACCTCGGCGGTCGCGGTGCCCTTGTCCTCATCGACCGTCACATCACCGATCTTGTAATCAAAACCCTCGAGATAGCTCTTGGCATACTCCTTGGGATCGATGCCCAGCTGCTCAAACTCGTCGCCCGAAGCCTCTTCCAGGCCGGAGAGGAAATCATCGCCGCCGTTCTTGATCTCGTCAAACTGACTCGTAAGGTCGTTGGTGATGAGCTCCTCCACCGAAGGCCCTCCGCAGCCGGAAAGCAAAACCACGCACGCGACCAGGGCAGCCATCAGGGGCGCAAGCAGCAGCTTCTTTTTCATGACATTCCTCCAAACAAGCGGCGCTGCGTTTCCCGCGCAGCGCACGTCGTAACAGTAGGTCCATATTAGCGGCTCCGTTCAACCCCCTACGTCGCAAAAGCGTGGGCGGCTCAATTTGACGAGCGAATGGCCCATAAAGCAAGCCCCCTGCAATAAAATGCTCCTGCTCGGCCTACTAAAAAAGGGTGGCCGGATAACCCGACCACCCTTGTGCATCTTCTGGATGCCGCAGACTACTTGCGGACGACCTTAACGATGGCGTCACCGGCGGCGACGGCAGACTCGGCCTCGACGGCGAGCTCGACATCGGCAAACTCGGCGGTGTTGGACACGGCCACGACGACGCAGTCCTTGTAACCGGCGGCAGCGATCTTGGCGCGGTCGATCTTGAGCAAGGGCTGGCCGGCCTTCACGACGTCGTCGGCCTTGACGAAGCCCTCGAAGCCGTCGCCATTCATGTTGACGGTATCGACGCCAACGTGCACCAGAACCTCGATGCCGCTATCGGACTGCAGGCCCACGGCGTGACCCATGGTGACGGTCACCTTGCCGTCGCAGGGAGCGTAGACCAGGTCGTCCTCGGGCCACACGGCGCAGCCCTTGCCCAAAACCTCGCCAGCAAAGACGGGATCGGGCACGTCGGCCATCTTGATGACCTTGCCCTTGACGGGCGAACACAGCACGTCGGCGCCGGCAGAAGCAGAAATGGAGGCCGGAGCAGCGGCAGCCACGGGCTCAGCCTTCTTCTTGAACATATCAAACAGACCCATACGTTTTCTCCTCTTGATTAAGCGCAACGTTATGCGCATACCTATGGTGATTATAGTGCCAAATGGCCAAAATGCTAAGGCGAGGGCCCGAATCACAAGCCCTTCCAAGCCCTTCCAAAACCTTTTCCCCAGTGGCACTCATATTGTCGATTAAGCCTCGATAAGCCCCGGGTGAACAAAAGCGTTCCAAATGCCGTCGTCATCGACGTCGGTGGTCACGTAGTCGGCGGCCGGTCCGGCGTTCGGCGGAACGCCGGAGCTCAATTATTCCAAGCCCTCGGTGCCGTTGGACTTGATGATCTTCTGGTATGCGAAGAAGCTGTCCTTGCGACGGCGCTCATAGGTGCCCGTGCCGTCGTCGTACTTATCGACGTGGATGAAGCCGTAGCGCTTGCGCATCTCGCCAGTGCCGGCGGAAACCAGGTCGATCGGGCCCCACCAGGTGTAGGCAATCAGGTCAACGCCATCGGCAATGGCCTCGCCCATGGCCTTGATGTGGCTCTGCAGGTAGGCGATGCGATACGGGTCATGGATGGAGCCGTCCTCCTCGACCTCGTCGTAGGCGCCCATGCCGTTCTCGACCACCATCAGCGGAATCTCGTAGCGGGCGTAAATCTCGTTGAGGGCGATGCGCAGGCCCAGCGGATCGATCTGCCAGCCCCAGTCGGTGGGGACGTTCTTAAACGACTAGTCAAACAAGAATGTCCCCAACGACTAGTCGTTTAAGAACGTCCCCAATGACTACCCATCCGGAGCAAGACAACGCTGCAAGTAGAGGACGGACAGCGAGCGACGTCCAGGGCGAACAAGTTGGCATGAAAAAGGCGAGGCATTGACCTTCTGGTCATGCCTCGCCTTTTGAATGACAAATTGTCGCCCTGGGCGGCGCGCAGCGTCGGCCGGTTACGGCGTTTGGTACAACGCCGTAACTACTCCTGTGCTCCGTACTGCTCGTAGTAGGCGTCGATGGCGGTCTTAAGTTCGTCATCGATGACGACCTTGCCGTCGATCTCGTGGTTGTAGAGGGTCTCGACGACCTCGGCCATGGAGACGATGCTCGCGACGGGGAAACCGTACTTTGCCTCGATCTCCTTCTGCGCGGTGGTCACGCCGCCCTTGCCGACCTCCATGCGGTTGAGGGACACGATCAGGCCCTTGATTTCGACGTCGGCGGCAGCCTTGACCTTGGGATAGGTCTCGTCGATGGACTTGCCGCTGGTGGTAACGTCCTCGACCATGACCACGCGGTCGCCGTCCTTGGGCTCATAACCCAGCAGGTTGCCCTTATCGGCACCGTGGTCCTTGGCCTCCTTGCGGTCGCAGCAGTACTTGACCTCCTTGCCGTACAGCTCGTGGTAGGCAATCGCGGTCACGACGGCCAGCGGAATACCCTTGTAGGCCGGTCCAAACAGCACATCAAAGTCGTCGCCAAAGTTATCGTGGATGGCCTGGGCGTAATACTCGCCCAGCTTCTTGAGCTGATAGCCCGTCACGTAAGCGCCGGCGTTCATAAAGAACGGGGACTGACGGCCGCTCTTGAGCGTAAAGCTGCCGAACTTAAGAACGTCGGACTCAACCATAAACTTGATGAATTCTTGCTTGTAAGCCTCCATGCGGGCTCCTCTCGTAATCGCGTACGTGCCCTCCAGTTTAGCGCAGGCGAAGCGTCGATGCGGGTGCGCTTTGGAGCCACATCCCCCCGTTAGAGTAAGGAACTGGGCGGCGCCTCATACGCTAGTCCTTGGGTGCCCAGGACCAGAAGAAGTTGATAAGGGCCACACGCGAGGCGGTACCGGTCTTTCTGTTGATCGAGGAAATGTGGCGGTAGAGCGTAGAGCGCGAAAGGAAAAGCGTTGCGGCAATGTCCTGAACGCTCAACTGTACTCATTTAAGTACGTCCCCAATGAGTGGCCGAAGAGTGTCCCCGGCGTCCAGTCAAAAATGGGCCATGTGTCCCAGTTGTGGAGACTCGTTGAGCCGTCTGGGTATCGTGAAAGATCGAGCGCTCACCCATCATCAAAAGTGACACACGCTACCTGTTGATGGGAGGCAGCCATGGGCTTCTTTGACAAGATGTTCGAGAAGAAAGAGTGCGCGATTTGCGGTACCGAACTGGGGATTTTGGGAAAGACCAAGATCAACGAAGGCTACCTGTGCAAAGAGTGCGCAGGCAAGCTGTCCCCCTTCTTTAGTGGTTGGCGCTCCAGCACCGCGGACGATATCCGCGAGCAACTCGCCTACCGCGAGGCCAACGCCGAGCGCCTGGCCTCGTTCAACCCAACGCGCACGCTCTCTGCCGGGCGCACCAACATCATGCTCGACGAAGACGCGGGTCTGCTGATCATCACTTCGCAGAGCCGCTGGCGCGACGCCAATCCCGACATCATCGAGTTCTCACAGGTACTCGGCTGCGATATGGATATCGACGAGCATCGCACCGAGATCTATCGCGAGACCAAGGACGGCGAGCGCGAGAGCTACAACCCGCCGCGCTACGACCTGGATTACGACTTTAACCTGACCATTCACGTCAACACGCCGTACTTTACCGAGATCAACCTGCGCGTGAACGACTCCACCATCGATCAGCGTGGCTCCATCGAATATCGCGAGGCCAAGCGCCAGGCAACCGAAGTCCGCGATGCGCTGGTACAGCTGCGTCAGGAGACACGCGACAGCGTCGTGGCCGCCAAGGCCCCCAAGACCGCGGTCACCTGCCCCTTCTGCGGTGCAACCACCATTCCCGATGCCAGCGGACGCTGCGAATACTGCGGCGGCGCCATCGGCGCATAGCCTCCGGCACGGAAAGGACCGATCATGGCCTTCGAGAGTGTCAACTATCAGTGCCCCGCGTGTGGCGGCCCCCTTCACTTTGCCAGTGCCGAACAAAAGCTTGTCTGCGACTACTGCGATTCGCGTTTTGAAGTCGAAGAAGTCGAGGCCCTCTATCGCGAGCGCCAGGACAAGGCAGATGCCAAAGCCGATGCCGCAGCCGCGGCCCCCAAACCTGCTGTCGACGATGCCGTGCAGGATCTGGCCCAAAACGCCGGCTACATCTGCTCGTCGTGCGGCGCCGAGCTGGTCTCGGACGGCACCGTCGCCGTTACCACCTGCCCATACTGCGGCAACTCCGCCGTGGCGCCCGGCCAGCTCTCGGGCGACTTCTCACCCGACCTGGTGATTCCGTTTAAGCTCGGGCGCGATGATGTCATGGCAGCACTCAAAGAGCATTACAAGGGCAAAATCCTGCTGCCCAAGAGCTTTGTCACCGGCAACCACATCGACGAGGTCCAAGGCGTTTACGTGCCGTTTTGGCTCTACGGCGCCCGCGTGGATGGCGAAGTGTACTTCGATGCGACCAACGAGACCGTGACCGAGGAATCCGACCGCACCGTCACGACCACCGACCACTACGACGCCTACCGTAAGGGCAAAATCTCGTTTGAGCGCGTGCCCGTCGACGGATCGTCCAAGATGCCCGACGGCCATATGGATGCTATCGAGCCGTTTGACTACGACGCGCTGCGCCCGTTCTCGGTCGCGTATATGCCCGGCTACATCGCCAACCGCTACGATGAGGATTGCGAGACCTGCAAGGCGCGCGCCGAGCGTCGTATGGAAGAAAGTACGATTTCGGCCCTGCGCGAGACCGTCGTCGACGAATATGACGATGCCAAGGTCGAAAGCAAGCAGCTCGACTACACCTGGGAAGACAGCAACTACGCTCTGTTCCCCGTGTGGATGCTTTCCACCTCGTGGAACGGCAAGAGCTACCTGTTTGCCATGAACGGCCAAACCGGCCGCATGGTCGGCGAGCTGCCCTGCTCCAAGCCCAAGCTCGCCATCGCCTCGGTGCTGTTCTTTGTAATCGGGTTTGTCCTCTCCCAGATTCTCTTTATGGGCGAGAACGCCTTCGATCCGGACTACCTCACCTTTGATATCGAGGGCATCCTCATCAACATCGTCGCACCGCTGATTATCGTAATCATCGGAGACGTGCTGCTGGTAGGCCAGCTCAAGACGGCCAACGAGGCCACCCACGCCGATTGCTACTGCGGCGAGCTCGACTTGACCGAGAAGCACGACACCTTCAGCCACACCGAGACCACCGTTGTCATGAAGGACAACAAGGACGATTAGCCATTCTGACCAATACCACCCGGCCTTTGACGAGAAAGGAAGATCACCATGGGACTCTTGAAAGCTGGATTGGGAGCTGCCGGCGGCGTCATGGCCGACCAGTGGAAGGAATATATCTATTGCGAATCGATGCCCGCTGACGTCTTGGCCTGCAAGGGCAGCAAGCGCACCGGCGGCCGCAGCTCCAACACGCGCGGCGAGGACAACGTCATCTCCAACGGCTCCGTCATCGCCGTCAACGACGGCCAGGGCATGCTCGTGGTGCAAAACGGCAAGATCATCGAGGTCGCGCTGGAGCCCGGCGAGTTTGTCTTTGACACCGGCAGCGAGCCGAGCGTCTTTAGCGGCAACTTGGGCGACTCCATCAAGGAGACGTTCGCCAATATCGGCAGCCGTTTTGCCTTTGGCGGCGACGCGGGCAAGGACCAGCGCGTCTACTTCATCAACACCAAGGAGATCATCGGCAACAAGTACGGCACCGCCTCGCCTGTGCCCTTCCGCGTGGTCGATAACAACATTGGCCTGGATGTCGACATCTCCGTTCGCTGCAACGGCGAGTATTCGTACCGCATCACCAACCCGCTGCTGTTCTACACCAACGTGTGCGGCAACGTGACCGATAGCTACACGCGCGATAAGATCGACAGCCAGCTTAAGTCCGAGCTGCTCACCGCTCTGCAATCCGCCTTTGCCAAGATCTCGGAGATGGGCATCCGCTACAGCGCTATCCCCGGCCACACCACCGAGCTCGCCCGCGCGCTCAACGAGGTTCTCTCCGCCGACTGGCGCGACCTGCGCGGCGTCGAGATCGTGAGCTTTGGCGTCAACTCCATCGCCGCCTCGCAAGAAGACGAGCAAATGATCAAGGACCTGCAGAAGGCCGCAGTCATGCGCGATCCCACCATGGCAGCCGCCAACATCGCCAGCGCCCAGAGCGATGCGATGCGCGCGGCAGCCGCCAACCCCAACGGCGCGATGGCCGGCTTTATGGGCATGGGCATGGCGGGCGGCATGGGCGGCATGAACGCCAGCCAGCTGTTCGCCGCCGGCCAGGCGCAGCAGCAGGCTGCCCCACAGCCGGCTCCGGCACCCGCCCCCGCACCAGCTCCTGCCGCTGCCCCCGCGGCCGGCACGTGGACCTGCAGTTGCGGTGCCACCAACACCGGCAAGTTCTGCCCCGAATGCGGCAGTCCCGCACCCGCCCCGGCACCGGCCAAGTGGTTCTGCCCCAACTGCGGCAGCGAAAACGGCGGCAAGTTCTGCAGCAACTGCGGAACGCCTAGGCCCTAACCCCTCTATCTGGTAATTGGCGGGGGGTCCGCCACCCCCGCATTTGCTTCTATGGGTTTCGTTCGATAAAGGAGGACACCATGAAGACAACGTTCAAAAAGTCCGTACTCGCATTTCTGACATGCGTCCTGGCGCTCGCCTTTGCCCTGACGGGCTGCAGCGGCGGCGGCAAGGACCCCAAGGCCAACTTCGTCGGCAGCTGGGAACTCTCGGGTGGAACCCTGGAGGGCGAAGAGCTCACCGATGAGTACATGGATATGCTCAAGGAGTGGGGCCTCAACTGTATCCTGATCCTCGACGAAGACGGCACGGGCGTCCTCGACATGTTCCTTGAGGTCGCCGACCTGAAATGGGAGGCCAAGGACGCCACCACTGCAACCATCACCGCCGACGGCGATTCGCAGGACATGAAACTCAAGGACGGCAAGCTCGTCCTCGAGGTGGAGGGCGACAAGCTTATCTTTACGAAGTCCGACAAGGATCTGTCCGGTACGGTAAAAAAGGATCGCGAGGCGGCCGAGAAGGAAGAGGAGATCGATGAGGCCGTCGAAGACGACGACGTCCAGAGCGTCGAAATCTCCCCCGCCGTCACCGTCGCCGATGACGATCTGTGCACCATCACCATCACCGAGAAGTTCAAGGACGAATGGGGCGACATCGGCTTTGTCGTCAACATCACCAACAAGAGCGACAAGGACCTGACCTTCTACGCTCCCTCCGGCAAGACCAACGTCAACGGCACCATGAAGGAACCCTGGTTCTCGGCTAACCTGATGCCCGGCACCAACGCCACCGAGGAATTCACATTCTCGAGCGGCGAGCTTGACAGCCTTGACGACCTGGTCAACACGACCATCGGCATCGACGCCTATCTGACCGATTCCTACGAGGACGTCGCCTCCTACACCGCAACCATCGCGTAGCGGCACGTAACATCAGCCACGGATTGGCGGACACATCCGCGCACTTGCCAGGCGGGGCCGCAGGAGTTGATCCTGCGGCCCCGTCGTTTTTATGCCGACAGCACAGCCGCACAAGCAGGCCGCCCGTCGTTTTCTGATGCAAAACGGCGGGCGGCCTATCTTTACGGCGCCGGAACACGGCGAGCGCGTCGATTACGGGCGCTCCATGTTGGGAACGATGCTGCCCTCCGTTACCGCGCGCACGGCAAGACGCATGATGTTGTCGTAGCCGGTCTTGCTCAGAATCTCCGAGATGCGACGCTTGATGGTACCCTCACTCATAAACAGCTCGGCCGCGATCTCGCGGCGGCTTTTGCCCTCGCAGGCAAGACGCAAAATCGACAGCTCGACATCGTCGAGTGCCGCCGTGCCCGAAAAAATGCTCTCGGGCGGCTTGGGAAACGTGCAATAGCCCGCCAGCGTGGAGCGCATCACGGTGAACAGCTCGTCGATACCGACGTTCTTGTACACAAAGCTATCGACGCCCGCCTCGCGAGCCTGATCGACAAAGGTGATCTCGGGCATGCCGGTCATGATGATGACGCGGCACTCGGGCAGCTGCTCCTTGATGCGCGCCGCCGCCACGATGCCGTTTGAATCGTGTTCGGTGCACACGTCCATCAATATCATGTCCGGGCGCTCCTTGAGCGCGACACCCAAGGCCTCGGAGGCATCGGCGATCGCGGCGACGACGGTCATATCGGGCTGGTCGCCAACGGAGCGCGCCAGGCTTTCGCGCAGAATGGCCTGATCTTCGACAATTAACACGCGGATCATGAACTTCTCCTTTGGACCGTGGCGTTGGGGCTCAGCGGGATGGACACCGCAAGCGTGAAGGGCTGAGCGGCGTGGACTTCCAGGCCGCCGCCCAAATCTTGCGCGACATGCCTCATACCTGGGATACCCGTTCCCTCGCGATACGATACGGGGGCCGGGGACCCGTCGTTAGAAATCGTCATGCGCGCGACGGCGCTAGCATTCGTCCCCTCCTGCCACAGGCGCACGAGGACCCGATGCGCCTGCGCATGCCTGGTGGCATTGGTCGAGGCCTCGCGGATAATCTGCAAAAATGCGGCGGCGACACGCGCGTCCTCAGGCAGCGCACCCTCAACATCGATCTGCACACTCACCAAGCCAAAGGCGTGGACGATATCGCTCAGCTGCTCTGCAGGCTTGCTGGCACCGCCACTGCGCAAATCGGCGGCGATTGAGCGCAGCAACGGGTCAATCTGCTCGAGCGACTCATCATCCAGACGTCCCTCCTCCAAATAGCGATGAAGAATGGACAGGCGCTGGCCGATCACATCGTGAACGCGGGCACGCATACGTAGGTAGGCCGCATTGTCGGCAACCTTTTTGGCTTCTTCGATCTGGGCCTGGAGCTCTTGGCCAGCACGCTCAAGCAGGTGGTTGGCTTGCGCCAGACGGTCGTAGGCGTGTGCGTATTCCGTCACGTCCAGGCCGACGACGCGCTCGAACGGACGGTTCGAGACCGTAACGGAGTCACGCACGAACAGACGAATCTCGGAAGGAGAGATCTCGACCACGGCGCGATCCCTACCAAAGCGATCAAGGTCGATATGGGCGCGATTAGCGCTGCTTTCGGGCGTTTGCATGCTCAGTTTGCGCAGGTCGTTCCATGTGCTGCTCATGTCGCCCAGGTCGGTGGGCATATGGAGCTCTACGAGGTTTTTGCGCATGCAGCGGTTCATGAGCAGCGGACGGCCCCTCGGGTCTAGATACAGGATGCCCACGGGAATCACGTTGATGGTCTCGATCGTCGAGAACATGGTGATATCCTCTTGGCGGTTACGGACGTCCATCAAGAGCGCCGCGATGGAACGGAACAGGAAGAACGCTCCCTCTGCGATAAGGACAACGGTCCACGCCGAGCCCATGGCAAAAACCACCGGTGGTGTAACGGCGACAACAAGCAACAGCTCGACCAGCATGACGGGACGACGATAGTGCACCATAAGTACCACGCCATAGGCAAAGATTGCGGCATTGAGCCACAACGCTCCGCCCATTGCCCTGGCGCAAACGTCAAGCGGCGCCACCAGATACGAGCCAGACGACGTGAACAAGATGAGCGCCGAAATCATCAGGTGAAGCACAAGACTCGCCTCGTAGGCGCAAATCACCTTACGGTTATAGGACGAGCGGCGCGATGCGATGAGCGGGACGTGGATCGTCTGCAGACACGCAGCCAGGGCAAAGACAACATCGAGCGCAACGATTTGGGGAAGGATGAGCGAAATCTGCATCGTCACTCACCCGCCCTCGGCATCAAGACGATCATGCGCAGCTGACCGGACTCGCCCTCAAGGCGGTATGCCACGTTGCGCCCTTGCAAAGCGCTTTCGAGCTCTTGCGCAGCGGGCGTCTGCGAAAGATCTTCATCATCGTTGGAAAAAAGTGTGGCGCGCAGCTCGACGCTGCATCGGTCATGGTCGCCCAAGTGATACATAAGTGCCGGATGATCGGTGGTGTAGGCAAAAAACGCAAAGTCATACACGCAGTCGTACAGCGCGCTTACCGTACTGGCGTGCATCGGGCGCCGTATGGCAATAATCGAGGCGCAATCGACATCGATCGTGCGCAGGTCGCTTGCGAGCTCGTTGGCAATGAGCTGAATGCGGTCGCGGTCAAAACCGCTCTCCCCGTGCTGTGCCAACGTGAGCGACCCCTTCCGTTTGCAATAGGCAACGAGCATCTTGGCGCGCTGCAGCATGCGGTAACGCTCGCGCGAAGATTCCTCGTCAGTCAACGGCGGCAGCGAGCTCAACAAGTCGTACATCTCTTCGAGCGCGCGGGCAAGCGCCTGGTCCACGTCTTGGACTAGCAAGGTCTCGGTCTCTTGATCTGCCAAATGTGTCTTAAGGTCGTAGTCGGCGGCAAGCAGCTCGTTTTGGCGTTGCAGCTCCATGCGACGATGTGCCAGTTCGCGATTGAGCTCGTTGAGCTCCGATACGTCTTGGGCAAGCAGGGCCGATCCCCCCAGCAGCGGAAAAGCACGATACATCACATCGGGATCGGACGCCACGGTAAAGGCATGGGCGCGGCCGTGCTCCTGGGTCCGCAGCTCCTCGCGCACGCCTACCGGCATTGGCTTTGACACCGGCGTGGCATAGACCTCCTGCAGGTCGCGCGTTAGAACTTTGAGGTCAAGCGGCAAGGTGTCGAAGATGCCGGCGATATCGTGGTACGACGGAATGACACCGCAATCGAGACAGATTTCCATCGCCACCACGCACAGGATGCAATAGACGAGCGAAAAGTTGAGCCTCCATGCCCAGGGCACGCGCAGAGCATATGAGATGCCAAAGAATGCGCCGCCCAGCAGCACGAGCGCCGCCGTGCCCGAGAAACGTTGGATGCGAAAGGACGAGGACCGACCAACCAGGATAAAAAAGGCCACGAAGTTAAAGGCCGTCCACACGAGGAAGGCGAAATAACCCCGGCCGTACGTGTAATCGTTGCTCCAGGTGTCGCTTGTACGGTCAAAGCGGAAGACCTGCTGGTGAAAATCGTTGGTGAGCACAAATCCGATAAGCAGGATAGCCACAATCCACAGCGCAGCACGGTAGCGGCGACCCAGGCGGCGTTGCTCCAGGCCCGCAAGGCGCAGGCCGCAGAGCTGGTAGAGCAGCGGAATGAGCGTCATGGGCACGTAGTACAGGTACCACAGCAAGGTGGCATAGAACGGCGTGTACGACTTGTACTTGAGAATGACCTCGATCATCCACAGGGCACAGATGGTGGCGATGGCAACAAGGCGGCGGCACAGCACATAGTCCAAACAACGCAGATAGACCAACACGCCCCAAATCGAAAATACAATTGCGGCGACAAGCAGCGGGAGAGGGCTCGAATGGGTGAGCGCATCCACGACCTCTTCGGACACCTCGCTATAGGCGGGCACGGCGTTAGAAAGTTTGGGGTCGAAGGCGAACAGCACCGGCAAGATCGCCAAAAGCATGAGGAACAGCGCGGTGATGGCGCCGGCGATAGCAAAGACGCGGTGACGGTACACCTGATGCGTTATGCCAACAAGGAATCGCGGCATGGCGAAGAGCCTGCCGCCCCTGGGATCCGCAACCGGAGCGGTCCGGGCGGCCGCGTGGCCGATATGTCGCTCGCGGGTACTCATAGTCCCTTTAGTGTACCGACAGGCGGGTCCAAAAAGCGGGCCGCATGTCCCAAAATCCGCAGACGGCAAGACCCCCGGCGAGCAATAACTACTCGCCGGGCGCCTTGGTTAGAAGGCTATGAAGTTGAGTGTCTCAGCTTCCTTAGGACAGGTCCTCACCATTAGAAGCAATAACCTTCTTGTACCAGTCGAAGCTCTTCTTTTTGGAACGCTTGAGGGTACCGTTGCCTGCATCGTCGCGGTCCACATAGATAAAGCCGTAGCGCTTGGACATCTCACCCGTGCCGGCAGACACCAGGTCGATCGGGCCCCAGGTGGTGTAGCCCAGCAGGTCAACGCCGTCCTCGGTCACCGCATCGCGCATCGCGGCGATATGCTGGCGCAGGTAGTCGATACGGTAGTCGTCGTTGATGGAGCCATCCTCCTCGACAACATCCTTGGCGCCCAGACCGTTCTCGACCACAAACAGCGGCTTCTGATAACGGTCGTACAGGTCGTTGAGGGTGATGCGGAAGCCCAGAGGATCGATGGCCCAGCCCCACTGGCTCTCCTGCAGGTAGGGGTTCTTGGCGCCGGCGAAGGCGTTACCCTGGGTGCGCTCGACATCGGGGTTATCGGCACCGGCAGAGCAGCGGGTGCTGTAATAGCTAAAGCTGATGAAGTCGACGGTGTTAGCGGCCAGGATCTCGCGGTCCTCGTCCGTCATGCCCACATCGATGCCTAGACGCTCGAGCTTCTTGACGGCATATGCCGGGTAGTAGCCGCGGCTCTGGACGTCGACGAAGAAGTAGTTGTCCTGGTTATCGAGCTGCGCCTGGCGCACATCGCCCGGACGGCAGCTGTAGGGGTAGTAGCTGCCCGCGGCGAGCATGCAGCCGATCTTGATCTCGGGGTCGATCTCGTGGGCGATCTTGGTTGCCCAAGCGCTGGCGACGAGCTCGTTGTGGGCGGCCAGGTACTCGACGGCCTCCTTGTTCTCGCCCTCCTCAAAGACCAGACCGGCACCCATAAACGGCAGGTGCAAGATCATATTGATCTCGTTGAAGGTGAGCCAGTACTTCACCAGCCCCTTGTAGCGGGTAAAGATCGTGGTCGCGAGGTTCTTGTAGAAGTCGATGAGCTTACGGTTGCGCCAGCCGCCGTACTCCTTGATGAGGTGAATCGGGCAGTCGAAGTGCGTGATGGTCACGAGCGGCTCGATGCCGTGCGCCTGACACTCGCGGAATACGTCCTCGTAGAAGGCCAGGCCAGCCTCGTTGGGCTCGGTCTCGTCGCCGTTGGGGAAGATGCGGGTCCAAGCCAGGCTCATACGGAAGGTCTTAAAGCCCATCTCGGCAAAGAGAGCGATGTCCTCTTTGTAGTGGTGATAGAAATCGATGCCGGTCTGCGCGGGATAGTAATAGCCGTCCTCGAAGTCGAGCATTTTACGCTGGCCGGAGACCACCGCATAGCGCTCGGGGCCGTGCGGAGCCACGTCCACGTTGGCCAGGCCGCGGCCGTCCACGTCGTAGGCACCCTCGCACTGGTTGGCAGCCGTTGCGCCGCCCCACAGGAAGTCATTACGGAAAGCCATGTATCAATCCTTTCGCACGCTGTTGTCATAGGCTCAGTATCCCTGCAAACAACGCGTCGCTCAACGGCAGTGGCACAGGCCGATACTTCTTTTCGCGCGCAGGCGCCCGGCAGCCACCCCGCCTGACACTTTTTGATACCCGCCTGTCCAAGCCGCCACAAAGGGGACAGGCGCCTTTGTGGCGGTTTGGGGCGATTTGTCTCGATCTGTAACAGGTAGGCCGCCAAAACCGGGCCTGGTGTTACAGATTGAGATTGTTCGGCCAGTCCCTTGCAGTTTGTCTAAATCTGTAACAGGGAGAGACGATTTAGCCCGCTAGATGTTACAGATCGAGACAGAAGATTCTAGTCACAGGCGATGTCGAGGTTTTTGCCGATGAGACCTACGTAGCCGCCTTCGCTCAGCAACTCATTTGACTGAATAGGAAAAAAAGGAAAAAATAGGAAAAAAAGGAAAGGAGACTTATGACTGAAAGCATCTTCTCCCCCTCATTTGGAAATCGCCCGTCCTATCTGGTGGGACGCGGGAGCGTGATTTCGACATTCATCTCCGGCCTTGAGCAGGAGCCGGGCAATCGAGACCGAGCCATGCTCATGCTCGGCCAGCGAGGCAGCGGCAAAACGGTTCTGTTGTGGGAACTTGCCGATCACGCCCGCAAGCTCGGCTTTGTTGTCGCCACGCCCACCGTAGCCTCCGAGGATATGCTCGAGCGCATTGTTGAGAAAATCCAGGAAGCGGGCGAGCCTTACGCCAACAAGCATCGTCTCCCCAAACTTACAGGTGGCAGTTTGAGCGTCTTCGGTTTCTCAGCCGGCCTCGAGTTTACGCGCGACGTACAGGAAACTAAGAGTTTCCAGTTCAAACTCACGCAGTTGGCACGCAAGTTAACCGAGCAGGGACACGGCATCCTCATCCTCATCGACGAGCTCCAGGCAAATTCACCCGAGATCAGACAGCTCGTCACCGCCTATCAAGAGCTGGTCGGCGAGGGACTCAACGTCGCGCTCGTCATGGCGGGCCTCCCGGGAGCAGTCTCCGCGACACTCAACGACCGCGTACTGACATTTCTCAACCGCGCACGCAAAGTCACGCTCGAACCGCTTTCAGTCGGAGATGTCGATGCCTATTATCAGCGGGCTTTCGAAGAGCTCGACCTTGATATTCCAGGCGATCTTCGCCTCCGTGCCGCTCGTGCAACCCAAGGATCGCCCTATATGCTGCAGCTCATCGGCTACAACATCGCCAATCGCTGCCAGGCAGGAGAATACGTAACGCCAGAGCAAGTCGACGGAGCTATCGAAGCGTCAAAGGCCGATTTCGAAAACGATGTTTGTGAAACGACGCTCGCCGCGCTATCGGACCAAGACGTCGCGTTTCTCGACGCAATGTCTGATGACAAAGACGGCGTGTCGCGCATCTCCAATGTGGCCGAGCGCATGTCAGTCACACCCGACTATGCGCAAAAGTATCGCCGACGCCTCATCGACGCCGGCGTTATCGAACAGGCACGCCGCGGTTACGTGCGTTTCGCTGTTCCATATATGGCTGACTATCTGCGCAGCCAGCTCTAGACAGCCACCACAATGGGGACAGGCACCTTTGTGGTGGCTGGGGGGCGGTATGTCTCGATCTGTAACAGGTAGAGACGATTTAGCCCGCTAGATGTTACAGATCGAGACAGAAGATTCTAGTCACAGGCGATGTCGAGGTTTTTGCCGATGAGACCTACGTAGCCGCCTTCGGCTGCCTTGGGGCTGTCAGCATGGCAGAGAACCCACTTGTCGGCCTTCCAGTAGCAGTAGCTGTCGCCGGCAGCAGGCATATCGGCCGCAGCCTCGGGACGCGGACCGTTGGTGCCGGCGGGCAGCGCCACCATCACCTGGAAGCCACCGTCGTCGACCATGCACGGCGTGTAGTGGAGCGTGGTGTTGAAAACCTCGACGACCTTGCCTGCCGGCACGCGGAACGCCTTGACGCACGCGGTATCGAGCTTGCAGCCCTCGATCTCCCAGCGATGCGCCACGAGCAGGATAAAGTCGCGTGCACCCAGGTTGAACTCGCTGGCACGGTGGTACTCCAGGCAGTTGAGACGCGTGTTGTGCCCGTTGCACCAGCCGAGCTGGAAGGGACGGCCACCAAACATGAGAAAGCCCAGTTTATCGGCACCCTTAACGCCCTCGAGCTCCGGCGTACTCGCTACGTACTTACTGCCCTCGGGGATGGGCGTAGCGGAGAGTGCCTCGACGAGTGGAGCGGTCAGGCCGGACGGGACGTCGTCCCACACGCGGCCATAGGACTTGAACTCGGGATCGTTGACAGAGTAGATATGCATGTTCACTCCTGTTCGTAAATGTGACTATACGAACATTCTAGAACAAACATGAGCGATTTTGAACGCTCATCCAGGCCACTCAACAAAAAGGCGCCCCCGCATAAGCGAAGGCGCCCAATGCGCGCGTTTTGGGCGATAAAACCCTTACGCCTGCTGATAGTGCAGGTGCTTCCCGTCGATATCGGCCAGGTCGCGGTCGAGGTAGCGGCGCGCGAGCCAGTTTGCCATGGGAAGGTTCTGGTCCAGGTAGTTGCCGCACTCCTCGGGAGCGGCTCCGGGGACATCGCCCTCAAAGTCGGCGACAAACTCAAACAACTCACGCACGAGCGGCAGGATCTCCTCGCTCGTCACCTCACCAAAAACGACCAGGTAAAAGCCCGTGCGGCAGCCCATGGGGCCAAAGTAGACAATGCGGCTCGACCACTCGGCATGGTTGCGGAGGAACGTCGCCCCCAGGTGCTCGATGGTGTGGCACTCTGCCGTGTTCATGACCGGCTCCTTGTTGGGCGTGGTCAGGCGCAGGTCAAAGGTGGTAACGACAGCGGCGGTCGCCGGATCGCGGTCGATGCGGCTCACATACACGCCGGGCTCAAGCAGCAGATGGTCAACGGAAAAGCTCGCGATACGCTCCATGGCAGATCCTCTCGATAGTCAATTTGGGACGGGGCTCTTTTAGCTGGTTCGAATGGTCGCACCAATCATACCAGTCAAAAAAGCCCCGTCCCAAATGAGCTGCCCGAGACGGGGATCAATGAGTTTTTAATCCCCGTCCCAGAAAAATCATGCTAGGCAGTGTACGAAATGGTCGCGTCGACGGCTTTGCCGCCCTGCGGCCCGGCGTTGCCTTTGCCTAGATCTCGCACACGCTCTGACGCTCGACAAAATAGGTCGATACGGCCGTCTTGCAGGTATAGCTCTTGGGATTGCGGATGTTGCCCACCAGGCGGCGCACCGCGATCTCGCCCACCTCGTGCTTGGGAACGTGCACCGTGGTGAGCGGCGGGTTGGAGAAGGCGCCCAAAGACAGATCGTCAAAGCCGATGATCGAGACATCCTCGGGCACGCGTATGCCGTGCTCGTTGAGCGCGCGCATGGCGCCTACGGCGAGCACGTCGTTTTCGGCAAAGAAAGCCGTCGGCAGGTCGTCGCGCGAGACGCTGTCGAGCCATGCGCCCATGTCGCGATAGGCGCCCTCGAGCGTGGTGCCCAGCGTAACGCGCCATGTCGGGTTGGCCTCAAGGTCTGCGTCCTCAAGCGCTTGGCGATAGCCGCGCTCGCGATCCTTAAAGTTGCGGATGCGAAGGTCGCCTGCCAGATAGCCGATCTGCCTGTGACCTTTCTCGATGAGGTGATCCACGGCGCGCAGCACCGAGTCGGTGTTGGCAATGACCACGGCATCGAAGTACTGACGATCGCTCCAGCCATCGAGCACGATAAGGTGGGCGGCAGCGTTGGCAAACAGGGCGTAGTCTTCCTCACCCAGCTCGGTGCCCATCAGCACGATAGCGGCGGACGGATCGGCGATCAGGCCCTCGACCTGCGGACGCACGGCGTCCAAGTCGCTAAAGTCGAGCGAGACAAAGCTCGTGCTCATGCCGTGACGACGCGCCTGGCGCTCCACGCCCTCGATGACCGCGGGATGGAAGGTGCTCTCGTCCAAGATGGCACCCGTCTTGCGCGCGAGCACAAACTGAATGCTCTCGAGCTGCGTCGACTGCTGATAGCCAAGCGACTGTGCGCACTCCAGAATGACCTTGGCGGTCTCTTCACTCACACTACGCTTGCGGTTGAGCGCGTTGGACACGGTCGCAGGTGAAAAACCGGTGATGCGGCTGATCTCGCGAACACTTGCTTTGGCCATTGTTCCCCCTAGCAACGGCCGTGGCGGAGCATCACAACTTGATGACTCGGCAACTAAACGACCGCAAATTCAATCTAAACAGAATAGTAAATGTTTATGAGCTAGTTTAGCCTGTTGTCAAGCGAAGTGGCACGACTCTTCCCCCAACGGGCACATTTACTCGGTAGCTAAAAAAGCCCCGTCCCAAATTGACTACATGGAGCGGGGCACGGAAATCATCTAGCCAAGAACACGGGCCATGCGCGTCTTGAACTCGGACAGGAAGCGCGGGGCATCCACGGTCAGCGCCACAAGCGCGCTCTTGTCCGGATCGGACAGGCGATGCTCGTCGCAAATGGTGCGGCCGCGATACTCGCCCAGCAGATCAACACGCAGGTTGCAGCCGAGCGCACCCACGAGCGTGGGGTCGATCGCCACGGCGACGGCCAGTGGATCGTGCAGCGCACAACCACCCAGGTAGGATGCGTTCATCTCGTACGAACCAATGTAGTGCTCGACCATGCTCGCAAACGCACAGCCTGCCATGGTGCCCGAGCCCGTCCATCCGGCAATGTCGCGACGCGTGAGCACCACGCGATGCGTCACATCCAGGCCCACCATAGTGAGCTTGCGGCCCGAACGCAGCACGGCATCGGCCGCTTCGGGATCGCTTGCCATGTTGGCCTCGGCACCCGCGCTCACATTGCCGGGCACGGTCAGGGCGCCGCCCATCACCACCACGCGGCCAATAGACATCACCGCCGCCGCATCGCGCTCCAGGGCAAGCGCCAGGTTGGAGAGCGGGCCGGTCGCTACGTAGACCAGATCGGGACCATAGGTGCGCGCGGCATCAATCAGATAATCGACTGCAGCGTTGCCATCGGCCGACGTCGCCCCCACCGGCTCGTAGGGCGACGCGGGCACACTCGCGCCGCCGATGCCATTCTTGCCGTGAATGAGTACGGTGGACGCCGGCGGCGTATAGGGCTCAGTCGCCTGCAGAGGACGGTCGGCACCCAGGTACACCGGCACCTCGGGACGGCCCAACAAGTCGAGCACCGCCAGGCAGTTGCGCGCCGACTGGTCAACGCGCACGTTGCCAAAACACGTGGTTATGCCCACGAGCTCAACCTCGGGGCTCGCGATGGCATAGGCAAGCGCCATCGCATCGTCCACACCCATATCCAGATCAAGGATCAGCTTCTTGGTTGCCATTGTTCTACTCCGCTTCTCCGTCTTGTACTAAATCGTCTAAATCAAACACGCGCTCAACTTCGGCACGCGTGGGAATCGACTGCTGCGCGCCCAGGCGCGACACCGTCACTGCCGAGGCGCGAGCACCCGCGGCCATGCACTCAAAGAGTGGCAAGCCCTCCAAACGAGCCGCAGCAAGCGCACCGATAAACGTATCGCCCGCGGCCGTCGTATCGACCACCGTGCTCGAAAGCGCCGGCATGCGCAGCAGCTCGCCGTCGTCGCCGAGCGTAACCGATCCGGCGCCGCCCAGCGTGATGACCGCGGCGCCGGCACCCTTGGCGAGCAAGGCATTGAGCGCCGCGACGCAGCTCGCATCGTCTGCAGGCAAGATGCCCGTCAGTACCTGGCACTCAGTCTCGTTGGGACAAACCAGGTCGACTGCAGGCCAGACCTCCGCAGGCACTTCGCAGGCTGGCGCTGGATTAAAGACCGTATAAAACCCCAGCTCGTGAGCGCAGAAAAGCGCCTCGACAGTCGCCACAAGGTCACATTCGCCCTGGGCGATAAAGACGCTTCCGGCAGCCGGGGCAATCTCGCTGGCGTTGCCATCGAGCTCATCGGCCACCAGGCGCCTCAGCGCGCGGGCAACGTCCTCGCCCGCAAGCGCATGGTTGGCGCCCGGCGATAGCACGATGCGGTTATCGCCCTCACAGCGAATGATGGTCGCCGTTCCCGTCTCCACGTCGTCGCGACGCGCCACAAAGCCACAGTCCACGCCAGCATCTTGGAGCCCCGCCACGAGCGACGAGCCAAACGCGTCGCGGCCGACCGCGTCGATCATGCGCGTGCGCGCGCCCATGCGCGCAGCTGCTACGGCCTGGTTGGCGCCTTTACCGCCGGCGTTGGTGATAAACCCGCTGCCGCCGACGGTCTCGCCCGCACGCGGCATGCACTCGCACGCCACCGAAAGGTCCATGTTCATGCTGCCAAACACCGCAACGATGCCGCAATCTGCCATGAAAACCTCCTCGTCCGCGGGCTCTGCACCCGCTGTCGGCCGTCAATCGTGCATTCTCGCACCTCTATAACTTTAGTTCACTTTGATGTGGACGCGCGCTTGAGCTTACGCCAGCAGCAAGCATTCACAGGAGTAGGCGGCTACAATGAAAGCGTGCTGATTATTCTCGTCATTGGATGATGTTTTATGGAACAATTCCCGCGATCGAGCTCGCGCAGCTCACGCCATGCGAGCGATCAACAAGCGCCGCACGAACGTTCGCGCACTAACCGCCAAACCACCGAGCCGCGCCGCGCTGCAGGCTCCCATCGCTCGCCCGCCAACAAGGGCGCCTGCACCGACAGCACCGCAAAAGAACAGGCGCCCACGCGTCCCAAATCTCGCTACATCCCCGCCCTCGACGGCCTTCGCACGCTCGCCGTTGTCGCGGTGGTGCTCTATCACCTCAACCTCACGTGGGCACAGGGCGGCCTGCTCGGTGTCACGATCTTCTTTGTGCTCTCGGGATACTTGATCACGCGCCTGCTCATCAACGAAATAGCAAAGACCGGTCGTATCGATCTTAAGAGCTTCTGGATCCGCCGCATCCGTCGCCTGTTCCCCGCCGTGGTAACCGTCGTGGTGGTGACCTGCGCACTGTGCACTGTCTTTAACCATGTGATGCTCACCAAGATGCGCCCCGACATCCTGCCGTCGCTGCTGTTCTTTAATAACTGGTGGCAGATTATGCAGGACGTTTCGTACTTTAACGCCTTGGGCGACCCCTCGCCGCTCACGCACTTTTGGTCGCTTGCCATCGAGGAACAGTTCTATCTTATTTGGCCGCCACTGCTGTTTGCCATGGTATCCATGCATGTGAGCAAGCCCAACACGCGCCGCGTGGTCCTGGGCCTTGCCGCGGTATCCGCCCTCGCCATGATGGTGCTTTACAACCCTGCCGCCGACCCCAGCCGCGTGTACTACGGCACCGACACCCGCGTGTTCTCGTTGCTGCTGGGTGCCTGGATGGCCTTTATTCCCGACCGCGACCTGGCGCCTGCGCGCCTTGTCCGCCATCTGGGGCTCGACCGACTGGCCGGCGCCGACAAGCACGACAAGTCAAAGAGCGACACCGCCGAGGCCGCCACGACAAAGCCAAGTGAGCCCGCACGCTTTTGGTCCTCCCCCGCATCCATCGATTTGATGGGCGTCGTTGGCCTGGTCGGACTCGCCGCCATGGTCGCGCTCACCAACGGCTATACCGCGTTTCAGTATCGCGGCGGCACGCTGCTGTGCTCCATCCTCACACTGATGGTTATCGCGGCATGTGTGCAGCCCCAGGGCATGGTCGCACGGGCCTTGGCCGCCGAGCCGCTCGTATGGATCGGCAAGCGCTCCTACAGCATCTACCTGTGGCATTATCCGCTGCTGCTCCTCATGAACCCGGTCGCCAACATTAACGATACGCCCTGGTGGCACTACATTTTGCAGGTGTTGTTGGTGGTCGCCGTGGCCGAGTGCTCCTATCGCTTTATCGAAACGCCGTTTAGGAAGGGCGCTTTTGGGCGCACCGTTTCCGAGCTCCGCGACGGCACCACCACGCCCGCCGGCTGGATGCGCGCACATGTCCCCACCTGCGCCGTTTGCGCCATCGTGCTTGTTGTGGCGCTGGGCGGCCTGGTCTTTGTGCCCGACACATCCGCGCTGAGCGGCGAGGGCGCCGAAATCCTAAACAAGGAGGCCAAAAATGCAAAGCCTCAAGATCAGCGGGCGGCCGATGACACCGACAAAGATGACGACGGCTTCCCCGACGGAGCCTACGACCTGCTAATGATTGGCGACTCCGTGTCCCTGCGCGCCGTCGATGCCTTTGACGGCGTGTTCCCGCACAGCCACATCGATGCCGAAAAGGGCCGCCAGTTTGATGCGGGCCGCGCGACATTTGAGGGCTATATCCAGCAGAACCTTGCCGGCAAGATCGTGGTCTTTGCCCTGGGCACCAACGGTTTGGTAACGGACGCCCAGGTCGACGCGATCATGGCCGACGCCGGTGATCAACGTATTGTCGTGTTTGTAAACACGCGCAGCCCACAGCCGTGGGTCGGGTCCACGAACCAGGCCATCGCCAACGCCGCTACGCGCTACAAGAATGTACGCGTTATCGACTGGTACGGATACAGCACAAATCGCAACGACCTGTTCGATGGCGACGGCACGCACCTGTCGACTACCGGCGTGACCGAGTACCTTAAGCTCATCCACGATGCCGTCAAGAAGGACCTACCCGTGCACCCCGAGGACCACGTTAACGATCCGCAGCCGGCGGCTGTCAAATCCGCTGCCGAGGCACTCGTCAACGCCCTCGCCTACAAACCGCACAAGCTAGGCACCGACAAGTAACGCACAGCCAAATCTGCTTACAATCCGGCACTTGGGACCACTTCCGCGACTTACAAAGCCGCCTCTGGGCTGTTAATTCACCCCAGAGGCGGCTTTATAGCTGCACATCGGTATATAACTAGCACCCTATAGCAGACAAAAACAGGCCGCAGCCCATGGCGGCGGCCTGTTTAGAGTCCAAGAGAGGTGCTACGCGCTGTAACCCATCGCTTGCAGAACAAACATGACGACCGTCAGCACCGTAATAACGCCGATAGTCGCCCAAGTGAGCACATTCCACACACGGCCGTTGCGGTTGGCGCCCATAATGTGTCGATCGGCGGCAATAACCACCTGGAACACCAGAACCACGGGCAGCAACACGCCGTTGATGACCTGCGAGGTCATCATAATCTGGAACAGGTCGACGCCGGGCATGAGCACCAGCACGGCAGAAATGCCAATGATTGCCGTAATGATGCCGCGATAGACCGGGGCCTCGTCCCAGCTGCGATCGGCACCGCGCTCCCAGCCAAACGCCTCGCAGATAGCGCTGGATGTAACGCCCGGCAGCACGCAGGCGGCCAAGAAGCTCGCCGCGACCAGGCCCGAGGCAAACAGCACCGTGGACCACTGGCCCGCAATGGGCTCCAGCGCGCGGGCAGCGTCTGCAGCGTCGCTAATCTGAATGCCCGCGGGGAACAATACCGTACCGGTCGTGATGATAATAAAACCGGCAATGACATCGGCGGCAATCGAGCCGCTCACGGTATCGATGCGCTGCAACACGATATCGTCCTCGCCCGCATTCTTATCGACCACGTTGTTCTGTGCCAAGAAAATCATCCAGGGCGCGATGGTGGTACCGATCGTCGCGACCACAAGCGACACGTAGCTGGGGTCATTTTGAATGTTGGGTACAACCAGATCGACCGCCACCTCGCCCCAACTGGGACCAGCCATAATTGCAGCGACAATGTAGGTCACAAACACGCAGCTCACCAGCAACAGAATCTTCTCGATGCGCTGGAAGCTACCCGACATGGTAAGCATCCAAACCATCAGCGCCACAAGCGGCACCGAGATGCTCGCCGGCACGCCAAAGAGGGCAAGGCCGCTCGCGATACCCGCAAACTCCGAAATGGTCACGGCTGTGTTGGCAATCAGCAGCGCCGCCATGGCCAGCACGCTCTTGCGCACGCCAAAGCGCTCGCGAATGAGCGAGGCCAGGCCCTTGCCCGTCACGCAGCCGCAACGCGCCGCGGTCTCCTGCGTCACGATGAGCAGCACGGTCATGACGGGAAGCATCCAGAGCATCTTGTAACCATAGCTGGCACCGGCGCTGGAATACGTGGCGATGCCGCCGGCGTCATTGCCCGAAAGCGCCGCCAAAAGGCCAGGACCCATGGCACCAAAGATGGCCGCGATGGTCAGCTTTTGCTTGGTGCCCTGCTTTTGCTTGCTATTTTGCACGCGACCACCTAACCCATGACCGACATGGTGAGCAGCACCGCAGCGGCACAGTACGCCACGCACGAGATCATGACGGCAATGACGTTCATGGCGGTACCCGACGTATTGAGGTCGTGCTCGTCACGCCAGAACAGCACCATCAGGTAAATCACAGCGCTCATGTTACCAATCAGGCAGACGATGGCCGCGATGTTAAAGCAGCCGGTAAAGAGCTGCTCCTCAAGCATGGGCGCGTCGGGGAACGCCGTGGTGCGCACCAGCTGAGCGCACAGGTAGGTCACGAGCGACAGGATCAGGCCCATGCCCGTGCTCTGGAAGAAGAATCCCAGATACGGCTTGGGTTCATCGTCATGGCCGTCGTACTCCAGGAAGTAGTTCTTGACGAACGACACCATACGCGAGGCAGCCAGCAGCACGAGCGGCATGGCGCACATGGGGAACACCACCAGATGCGCGGAGCCCAGCGCCGTCCCCAGCACTGCCGCCATGATGCACGAGGAAATGCCCCACACGACAACCCAGTACTGGCGATGCACAAACCAGCTGAGCACATTCGTCGAGTCGTCGGACGCGCTATCGCCCGAGCCGACGCCTGCGATCTGCAGGTCCTCCTGGTGCTCCTCGGCGATAACGTCCATGGCGTCGTCGAAGGTCACAATGCCCAAGATGTGGCGGTTCTCATCGCAGACGGGGATGGCGACCAGGTCGTACTTGGTCATCTCGTCCGTTACGTCTTCCTGGTCCTCGTCGGGCGACACATAAACCAGGTCGCGGTAGGCCAGCTGGCCCAGCGTGGCGTCGCGGTCGGCCACGATCAGCGTGCGCAGCGAGAGCACGCCGGTCAGCATACCGCTCGGATCCTCGGTATAGACGTAGTAGACGCTTTCGAAATCCTCGTCGAGCTTGCGGATCGCCTCGATGGCGTCACCGACCGTCGCCGTGGCGGGCAGGGAGACAAACTCCGAGGTCATAATGCGACCGGCAGTGTTTTCCTCATAGCCCAGCAGGTTACGAATCGCCTTCTCCTCCTGAACGCCCATCAGGCGCAGGAGCTTCTCGGCCTTCTCGTAATCGAGCTCGTCGATCAGGTCGGCGGCGTCGTCCGGGTCCATCATGGCCAGCATCGACGACGCATCCGTGTCGGACAGGCCCTCGAGCATCTCGGTCATGAGCTCGTCGTCATCGAACTCCGAGATGGCCTCGGCGGCCTGGGCGGTGTCGAGCTGCGCGAACACCTGCGCGCGCAGGCGAGGATCGAGCTGCTCGATAATGTCGGCAATGTCGGCAGGATGCAGCTCGCCGAGCGTCTTATGCGACACCGACAGCTGGATGTTCTTATTCGAGCGATCGAGCAGGTCCATGTAGGACCAGGCGATGATGTCCTCGCCGAGCGGTTTGCCCAGGTGCTTCATAAAGCCCTCGACGACATGTTCAAGAGCGGGGCTGATTGCGCGCAGCAGACCGCGGGCACCGACTTCGGCACCCAGCAGGCGCAGCTGATTTTCGCCCGACATGGAAAACTTGATGTCGTTTACGCGCACGACCTTCATGCCCTGCGTGTCGACGATTTGTTTATTGAGCACGTCGCGCGCGAGCAGGAGTTCGGTCGGCTGCAGGTACGAAAAACGGATTTCGGTAGCCGACGTCTTAAGGTATACGCCCGTCTCGTCGATACGGTCGACCCATTTTCGCCAGCTGATCATAAACGGCGTCTTGCCGGGACCGCGGAACGCGAGCGACGTCACGTGCGGAAAAACTTCGCCGGTAGCAATGCCAAAATCGTTCACAACGCCGAGCTTTTCGCCATCGACGTCCAAGACCGGCAGCTTGAGCATCTCACTCAGATAATTCACTGGTGCTCCCCATCATTATTCCTTCGGACCGTGGCCATGCCGGCACACCATCCGTGGACTTTTAGATATGTATACGCATGCGCGGGCGGCACACCGCTCGGCGCTCACACCCCGTGCATGCGCAAGAAGCACCTGCAAGGGGTCATCGACTGTATGGTCGAGGTTTGGATTTCACCTGCAACCTTTCTCTTGACCCTTGTTATCCGCAGTAACTATAGCATCAGCATCGCGCCGTGACGCCAAATTTATGCTCCAAACATCGCAGGCATACCAAACGCTGACGCATCCGTGACATAGTCGTTTAAGAACGTCCCCCATGACTAGTCTGCGGTGTCGTTATCTTCGGCGAGCTGGGGAAACACGGCGTTCTTGGGCATGGAAGTCTTCGTTAGCGAGGTGAGTTTTTTGCTCAGCGACGTATCCGTCTTAACCAAATCGCTCAGCGTCACGATCTTGTAGCCCTTGGCGACAAGGCCATCGATGATCTGCGGCAGCGCTTCGAGCGTCTGTTCGGAGCACTCGTCGCTATCGGTGAACAAAACAATGTTGCCCGGAGTCACCGATTCGAGCACTGTCGAAACCTGTTCGTCGGCGCCGTTGAGCAGCCAGTCGCCCGAATCGACATTCCACGAGACCACGGCAGACACCAGGTCCATCGCATCGATCCAGTTTTGCTCGTCAAACGCGGCATAGGGAGCACGCAGCAACATCGTCTCGACGCCGGTCGCCGACTTAATCGCCTCGGTGCCCTTCGTGATCTGCTTGCGCACCGCCTCGCGATCCTCGCCCTTGAGCGAATCATCGCTGTAGCTGTTGGAGCCGATCTCGCATCCGGCATCGACAATCGCTTTGGCAGTAGCGGGCGAGGCTTCCGCAGCATCGCCCGAAAGGAAGAACGTCGCCGTGACGCCCTTTTCCTTGAGCACCTGCAAGACCTGCTTGGTCGCGCCGCTCGGACCCTCGTCAAATGTCAGGGCCACGTACTTTTCGTTGCCCTTGGGCGCTACGCTCGCGCACTCGACTACACAGTCGGTGGCGGGCACGACCTCGCCGCGGTCCTGCGTCTTGCCCGACTGCTCGCCGACCCATACCTCGGAGCGGCCCCGAACGCCCCAGGTTTTAACGTATTCGATAGCGCCCGCGCCCTCGACCTTCAACTTGGGCTCAATGGTCGTGACCTGGACCTCGTGCTTCTCGTACGTGTCGCGGCCGTCTTTGACCGTCACTTTCTCGTCGCCCGTCAGCTCGCGGCTATTCCACTTGCCCTGCTTCACCCGTTTGCCGTCCACCTTCACCGACAGCTTTTCGCCGCCACGGCGGGTAAGCACGCTATCGTCGACAGCCAACAAGTCGCCGGCATCGTAGGTGTCGGTCAGGCCTTGGTCATCGATAAGGTTCTGCAACGTGGAACCCACGCGCACCGAAGCCTGCTCCCCATTGAGCACAATGTCCACGCTGCGATTGACATAGCCCACGACGGCAGCGATAAACAGCACGAGCGCACAGCCGACAGCGATGAGCGCATAGGGCAGGCGGGACGGTCGGCGCGGTGAGCGCCCGTTGCCGATGCGCGCGCTGCGATCGCTAAACCCACGGCTATGGTTGAGGTACATCGCGCCGGGTTTACGGCGACGTCGACGCTGACCGCTGGGCAGCTGCCCCAGGTCGCGTCGCGCCGTCGGACGCGCACCCGAGCGCCCGTTTAAGTTAGATCCGTTTTGGCGCATGTGCCCTCCCCCATAAACACAGCGAGCCGGAGCAACATGTCTCCGGCTCGCCTCCCATCATTTGGTACGTCGCTATTTGCTAGCTTTTGACGAGCCCCCGCTCGCCTTTTGATATTCGTCCTTAAAGGCCTTGAACATACCGCGCGTCTTGCCGAGCTGCTTGCCCAGTGCGCGACTGCCCTTGTCCACGGCGGCCGATCCCTTGTCATCGAGCACCTTGGCGCCCTTCTTGACCTTATCGCCCACCACGACACTGGCCTCGGCAGCCTTGGCGGCCGCGCCACCCGAATACCCGAGCGACTTGACCTCGTCCGAGACAATCATCGCGCCGTTCTCGTAGCCGCGCAGCATCGTCGGCGGCATCTGTGTGTCGCCCACCAGCACACTCGAGGCAGTGCCGGCGGTCACGTAGAACGTCTGCACGATACCCGAACGCGGCTTGAACTCAACGTCCGAGCAGTAGCCCACGACGTCGCCCGATTCCGTGCGCACGTCCATGCCAACCCAGATGACGCAATCGTCCAGGTTGATATCGAGGCGCTTGGCCGCGGCGGCATCGTAGGTGCCCTTGACGTCGTCGACCGCAACAGCACCCTCATAGACGCCGATGGCATCGAGCGCCACAAATCGATCGGGGCGCTCGATCATGCCCGCGATATCGGACTGGCGAACCATAAAGCCCACCACGCGCGTACCGCCCGGGGTAAAGACCGGAAAGTGAATCTTGCCGAGCTTTTTGGGGCTGCGCGGCGTGCCGTCCTTTTTGGTGCGCTTGTCTTCGGCAGGCTTACGATAAACCTTGACGCCGACAAAATCCCCTGCGCGCATTATGCCTCGGTCGAGGGCTCCGTGGCCTCGGTGTCGGCCTCAGTGACGTTCTCGACCACGACGTCGGCAGCGGGCGTCACGTTGCCGCCCGAGATGGCGTCGTTGAGCTGCTCGCGAAGCTGGTCCATGCGCTCGCGGGCCAGGTCGACCTTGGCGCGCAGGTCATCGGTCTTGGCGTCGACCATCGGACCAAAGTCGTTGACCGCGGCACGAGCCTCCTCGGCACCGTGCTCGTAGGTGTCGCGCATGTTGTCCCAGGCATCGTTGGCGATATCGGCGGCCATGGCACGGGTCTCGGCACCCGAGCGCGGGGCCAGAGCAACGCCGATGATAGCGCCGGCGGCAGCGCCAAAGAGCGCACCGGAAACAAAGCTGAAAGTCTTTCCCATGATCATTCCTCTCCTGCGGGCACCTCGATGCCCACCGTTTGAATGCTGTCCATTATACCCGCAGCGCAACACTTGCCGTCGCGCTCATCTGCGTACGGTAAAAGCGCAGGTACATGATGGTGATAAGCGAGTGAGCCTACTCCTGCGGTATGGCAGGCATGGCCACCGTGGCGGCCGGGTCCTCGCCGGCGCCATCAACGAGCGGAAGCGCACCTTCCTGTGCGGGGCCTGCCGGAACCGTCGCCGCGCCACCGTAGACGGCAGCGGGGGCCTCGTGGCTCTCGGCGGTCGCGCCCTCGGTATCGATTGCCTCCTGCAGCTCATCGTCAAAGCTCGGGACACCCTGGGGCTCCGCGGGCTCGGACTCGACAGCTTCCTCAGCAGCTGCCTCGACGCCGGGTTCGGAATCGGCAGGAGCCTCGCCTTCGGCCCCGTCCTCGGCGTTTGCGGCGGCGATGGCCTCGTGCGGATCCTTGCCCTCGGCCTCGGCGCGCATACCCAGCACCAGGTTGCGCAGGCCCGCGACCGTGCCCTCCACGTCAGGGGCAGGCTGGTCGGCGTGCAGATAAGCCCAGTCCATCATAAAGGTCGCCGAAGACAGCGCGCCGATGGCCAGCGCGTCATCGGGGCATGAAAGCTCAACCTCAAAGACACGCTCATCGTGCTCGCTTACGCGGGTACGGCCGCACGAAATGCTGCCGGCGAGACCGGTCTCGTTCATGAGCTCCACTGTCACGTGCTCCAGCAGATGGCAAAGCTCGGTCTGGCCCATGCAGTCCTGGAATTCACGACCGGAATCGCCTAGGCACAGGTGCTTGGCAATCGCGGGCACCAGGTAGTACACGCGCGCCGTGGCCTCGATGTCCTCCGAGGTCATGAGCGGCATGCCGGGGTTCACCAGCACATGCGCGCAGATCTTGTCCTCGCTGACGGTGACCTTAAGGATGTTGAACAGGCCTGCCATAACTCTCCCCTACTCTTCCTTGCCCCACTCGTCGCCGTCGTGCGGGTCCTCAGAGCCCGCGCCCGGCGTCGCCGGCTTATCTGCCGAGGACTCGGAATCCTTCTTATCGGTTTCGGCCGGAGCGATCACGCGAATAAGCGAGATGCGCTGGCCACGCATCGACTGCACCTTGAACTTGTACCCTGCAACCTCAAACACCTCTCCGATGTCGGGCACCGAGTCGCAAAGTTCCAAAATCCAGCCGGCGATGGTCTCATAATCATCGCTTTCCTCGAGCGGCCAACCAAGCTCAATCGCATCATCGCACGAAAAACGCCCATCGACGAGCCACTCACGGCGCGAAAGACGCGTGAGGTACTTGTTGTCGGGGTCGAACTCGTCCTCGATCTCGCCCACGATCTCCTCGACGATGTCCTCGATGGTAATGATGCCAGCCGTGCCGCCGTACTCGTCCACGACCACCACGATCTGGTCGTGCGAAGTCTGCATCTCGGACAGCAGCGGCAGGATGTCCTTGGTGTCGGGCACAAAGGTGGCGTCGCGCAAATAACCGGCGATGGGCTGGTCGCCCTCGCCGTCGAGCGAGGGCTGAATCAGGTCCTTGATGTGCGCTATGCCCGCCACGTTGTCGGGATCTTCGTGATAGACGGGGATGCGGCTAAAGCCGGTCTGGCGCATAGTGGACAGCACGTCGGCGACCGTCTCGTCGTCCTCGCACATGGTGGTGTCCACGCGCGGCACCATGACCTCGCGGGCAACGGTATCGCCCAGGTCGAAGATCTCGTGGATCATACGCTTTTCCTCGTCGAGCAGGTCGTCCTGCTCCGAGACCATGTACTTAATCTCTTCCTCCGAGACGTTTTGGCGATCATCGGCGCTCTTGATGCGCAGGATGCGGGCCAGACCATCGGAGCAAGCGCCAGTCAGCCACACGAGCGGACGGGCGATCTTTTGGAAAAACGACAACGGCCCCACCACCTGCTTGGACACGCCTTCGGCATTGGCCAGACCAATGCGCTTGGGCACAAGCTCGCCAATCACGATGGACACGAAGGCGACCGCAACGGTGATGATGACCGGCGCCAGTCCGCGCGCGATAGCAGAGAGCGGCGCGATGCCAAAGCTCATGAGCCACGTGGCGAGCGGGTCGGACAGGCTCGTCGAAGCAACGGCGGACGAGGCAAAGCCCACGAGCGTGATGGCGACCTGGATGGTGGCGAGCAGCTGGTCGGAGTCGGCAGCCAGCTTAACGGCGCGCTCGGCGCGTTTGTCGCCTTCCTCGGCCTCGTGCTCCAGCACGGCGCGCTTTGCCGTGGTGAGCGCCATCTCGGACATAGAGAAGTAGCCGTTGATGAGGGTCAAAACGAGGGTGGTGATAAGGGAGATGGTTATGTCCATCGGGAGTTTCTCGAACCTCCAAGATTCGGGACGTTAGGTAGTAAGCGTAGATAACGGATAGGGCAGTTGCGTCCGGCGGCCGCTTGGATGGGTCCGCAGGCACAGACATGATCGCTAGATTACGAAGAGGATCACCGCCATGAACTGGAAGATACTGCCGGCGAGCACCCACAAGTGAAACACACTGTGCAGGTAGCGCACGTTTTTAGCGATGTAGAACGGCACGCCCACGGTGTAGCACACGCCGCCGACAGCGAGCAGGGCAAGTGCCACGGGGTTGAGCAGCGACACGAGCTCGGGCAGCTTAAAGACGACGAGCCAGCCCATCAGCAGGTAGACCAGGCCGCTTACCCAGTGCGGTTGACGCTCGCGCATAAAGCACTCGAGGGCGATGCCGATAATGGCGATGGCCCATACGGCAAAGAACAGCATAGGGCCGCCATCGTTTGCGAGCGTGATGAGGCAAAACGGCGTATAGCTGCCAGCTATGAGCAGGTAGATGCAGCTGTGGTCGATGATGCGAAACACGCGCTTGGCGCGCGCGGGCTGAATCGCGTGGTAGAGCGTAGAGGCTAGGTATTCGAGGATAATGCTGACGCCATAGACAATCGCCGCGGCCATGTGAGCCGGGCCTCCGCCGCGAAGAGCGGCAAATACGATCAGGAGCACCAGGCCCGCGATGCCCAGCAGGCAACCGACACCATGGGTGACGGAGTTCATGATCTCCTCACCCACCGTGTAGTGTGGAACGGCCGCGGTCTTGGGTCGCGGCTTAGAACTGTCGCTCGAATCGGACATGCCGGTTACATCCTCCAACGTAAAGAGTTCTCAACACTATATCAAAGCGTCTGGGTACGTGCGAAATTTGCACCATACGTGACCCCTTGTTTACCCATTCTTTGCTTGTTGACGCATCAACGGCGAACAATCATGGTTGGTTACAGCGCTGGAGGACCGTTTTGGCTCCCGCCTTCGGAAGTATGCGGCAAAATCTGGAACTGCCGACCAGACCGCAGTTTTACCAACAATTTATCAGGGGTTTTGTTGCCAAAAACGCCTTGTGGTCGGCGGTATTCGACTTTTCCCCGCACTTCCGGAAAGCCGCCCGTGAGCGCTGTGCTCGCGAGCGGCTTTTGCTCGAATTACGCCACAAAGGCGCTTGTATTGTCCAATAGCTAGGCGCTATTTGACCTCGATAAGCTCGTACTTGCTCGTGCCCAGGCCGATCTTCTCGGCGTGCGCGATGCACGCGCGCCAGTCGGTGTCGGGATGCGTGATGCAGAAGGGGTCACGCGCCTGCTCGCCCTCCAGATGCTCGTGGTTATGCTCCATCTTGGCCGCGCTATCGGTGAGCTCGGTGTTGGGCAGCGGCTCGGACGCCATGACGGCATCGGCACAGGCCTGGTCGATGGCGACCGGGTCGAAGCTCGCGAACATGCCGATATCGTTGACGATAGGCGTATCGTTTTCGGGATGGCAATCACAGTTGGGGCTGATATCCATGGCAAGCGAGATGTGGAAGCTCGGGCGGCCGTCGACGACGGCCTTGGTGTACTCGGCGATCTTGCAGTTGAGCACGTCGGCCGCGGCGTCATAGACGGGCTTGATGGCGTCCTGGTTGCACACGCCGATGCAGCGTCCGCAGCCCACGCAGCGATCGTGGTCGATAGCGGCCACGTGCACCGTGCGAGTAGCGCCGCTGGCAAGCTCGCGCTCGCGGGTGTCGTCGAACGAGATAGCGTTGTGCGCGCAGATCTTTTCGCAGGCACGGCAGCCAATGCAGTGCTCGGTCGCGACGTTCGGCTTGCCGGCGGCATGCTGCTCCATCTTGCCCGCACGGCTACCGCCTCCCATGCCCAAGTTCTTCATGGCGCCGCCAAAACCGGCCTGCTCATGGCCCTTAAAGTGGGTGAGGCTGATCACGATATCGGCATCCATGAGCGCCTGGCCGATCTTGGCCTCGCGCACGTACTCGCCGCCCTCGACCGGGACGAGCGCCTCGTCGGTACCCTTAAGGCCGTCGGCGATGATGATCTGGCAGCCCGTGGCATACGGGGTAAAGCCATTCTGATAGGCGGTATCGATGTGCTCGAGCGCGTTTTTGCGACTACCCACATAGAGCGTGTTGCAGTCGGTGAGGAAGGGCTTGCCACCCAGCTCCTTCACGACATCCGCGACGGCGCGGGCGTAGTTGGGGCGCAAAAAGCTCAGGTTGCCCAGCTCGCCAAAGTGAATCTTGATAGCGACGAACTTGTTCTCAAAGTCGATCTGCTCAATACCGGCGCGGCGGATGAGGCGCTTGAGCTTGTCGAGCTGGCTCTCGCGAGCATGCGTACGCAAGTTGGTGAAGTACACCTTAGCGGGTGCTGCGGGTGAAGTTGCGGTCATAGATCTATCCCCTCGGTCTATATGGCGTTACAGACATAGAGGATGGTACCCGTTAAAGCGGGGTCAAAGTCAAGTACGGCGCCTAGTCATTGGGGGCAGACTTATTGGGGACAGACTTAAATGACTGAAACCACTCATTGGGGACGGACTTAAATGAGTGCCTCGCCACCTGGCAGCTAGGGACGTTCCTTTCCTGCCGGCAGCTGGGGACAGTCCTTGGCAACCCTGCCGGCGAGCCGGCGAATCGGCAAAGACTGTCCCCGATGACTAGTCGTTTAAGTCTGTCCCCAATGACCACTCTTGGTCGTTTAAGTCTGTCCCCAATGAGCACCCAATGACTAGGTAGCTAGGCGTGGGATTTGGCGCGTGCGAGGGCTAGGCCTACGGCGGCGATGGCCGCGGCAAAGAGCACCGTGACGCCCAGATCGCAGGCGATGTCTCCCAGCACGGTGGACGTCAGGTCCGACGAGAGCGCCTTGCCGATCGCGTCGTTCACCCAATATGTCGGCACAAAGTGCGCTACGGTCTGCACGGCCGGGCCCATCAGCGACAGCGGCATCCAGGCGCCGCCCAAAAACGTCATGAGCATGCCGAGCAGGTTACCCACACCGTTGAGCAGCTCCTCGCGCGCGCCCAAGCCCGACAACGCAAAGCCAACGGCCAGCGGCGTGCACGCCAGGGCAAACGTTGCCGCCAGCGCCAGGCATACACGACCTACGCCGACCTCGGCGACCGCGCCGGCAAAGCCCACGACGCCCATCATGCTCGACACAAACCAGATGCAGACGGTGATCACGGCGGCGGCCGCAAACACGGCAAGGGAGCGCTGGCGCTCGGAGATTGGGCCGGCCTCCATGCGGCGCACGCGCTCGGGCTCGTTCATGCCCGAGAACACCAGCCCCACCGATACGATGACCGACGAGATAATCGCGTACGTGCCAAAGTTGAAGTACGACTCAAGCGTGGCGGCGGCTGTCGAGTCGACCTTGACCTGCTCAATCTCGACCTCCGCGCGCTTGACGGCGGCATGCTCGGCGGCCTTGGCGACGTCACCGTCGGAGGCAGTAGGATCAAGTGCGGCCGCAGCGCCCGCGAGCGAGATCCAGCGCGAGGCCTCGGCAGACGAGAGCGCCGCCGCCATGGTGCCGGCGCCATAGGTCACATCAAGCTTGGGCAGGGACTCCCCCGCACGGGCGGCTGCAACGAGGTCGTCCTCAAACCCCTCCGGGATAAAGAACACGCAGTCGGCGCTGCCCTTGGCACTGTTGCTCTTGGAGAGCGCGTCCGCAAGGTCGTAGGTGTCCTCGCCGATACCCGTGACCAGATCAAAGCGCGAGCCCAGGTGCTTGGTGAGTGCCCGCGAAAGGTCGCTGTCGTCGCGGTCGACCACGATCACGTTGGTGTCGTAGGGCTCGTACTCGGTGAGCTGCGACGAGTTCCAGCTCACCGATGCCGCAATGAATACGCCCATGAGCGAGATGAACACCGTATAGATGAGCAGGTAGAACGGGTGCGCCAGCGCCATGCGAAGCGCGGTCTTAAAGGTGCTCATAGCGGCTCCTTCCAAAGATCAGCGTGGCGGCGGCAACGAACAGCAGCGCCATAAGGGCCAGCGCGCCGGCACGAACGGCAAAGGGGCCCAGGTCCTCAAAGAAATACAAGCGGTTGAACATGTCGCAGATAAGCTTGACGGGATTGAGCCAACTCTCGGCCGGGCAGGCGCGGGCGACGTCGTCGGCAAGCGCCATCGCCGGCTCGCCATAAAGCCCGGCGAACAGGGCACACGTGGTGGCAAAGCCCGTGAGGATGCCCGACTTGGACGCCTTGCCGCCCTTAACGGGAAGCGTGCCCAAAAAAAGGCCCAGACCCGTCGCGGCAAGCGCGGACACGGCACCACCCACCAGACACAGCCCCTCGCGCCCGCCAAAGTCGACGCCCACGACCAGGCGCACGTAGCCGATCGCAATCGCCATCGAAGCAAAGGAGACCAGCCACGAGCCCACAAAGATACCGGCCAGCGATGCCGTCTTGGAAAGACCGCCCACGCAGCGACGCGCGCCAAGGCCCGACAGATTGGGCTGCAGGTCGACGACGCTCAAGGCGGCAAACTCGGCAGACATCATCGCGACCAGGCCAAAGAGCGCGTAGTAGTAGATGACCGTGCCATCGGGCGTGGCACGCGTCAGACTCACACGGCGGGTTCCGCCCTCAAGCGACAGGGCGCGCGCAACCACCTCCGGGTCGGCGAGCGCCGCCGGGTTGTCCTGGGCAATCTGGCGCATGAGCTCGGCATTTTGCGTATACGAGCTTGCCACCGTCTCCAGGATGCTGCGGTCGGTGAGCACCGACGTCGCACGCGAGCTGTCATAGCTCGAAAGCAGTGTGAGTTTGGGCGTGCCCGCGGCATCGACCGCATAGATGCCCGCGACCTCGCCAGCCTTAAGCGCACGGTTCGCATCGACTGCATCGTCGAACTCGTGGATCTCGAGCAGTTGGTCGTCGCCTTCCTTGGCAAGCGACGTCGCCACGTCCTTAAAGGTCGAGGCGCCCCAGGCCTCATTCACTACGACGGCCACCGGCACCGGGTCGACCGTGCCGTCGGAGCTCAGATTCGCAAACATAAACATGAACATCGTGGAAAGCGCGACGGGAAAGATCGCGCCCCAAACCCACGTGCTCGGCCGGCGCAACAGCGTCTTGACCGTAATGATAATGGTGTTGAACATGGCCGCCCCCTAGTCGCGCAGCTCGCGGCCGGTGATCTCGAGGAATACGTCGTTGAGGGTCGGCGGCTCGCTCCACACGCGGCCGAGCGCCACATCGGCGGTGCGCAGCGTGTCGAGGATGTCAACCAGATTGTGCGGGCTCGCTTCGCAGGTGCAGACGAGCTCGCCGCCGGAAAGCTCGACGCTGAGCACGTGCTCGAGGGCGCGCAGCCGCTCGACCGTGGCGAGCTCGACGGCGCTGACCTCGACGGTCACGCGCTCGCCCATCTGAATCATGCGCTTGAGCTCGTCGTTGGTGCCCTGCGCCAGCACGCGACCGCCGTCCATGATCATGATGCGGCTGCAGATCTGCTCGACTTCCTCCATGTAATGGCTGGTATACACCACCGTGGCGCCTTCGTCGCGCAGGCGGCAGATGCCCTCCAGGATGGCGTTTCGGCTCTGCGGGTCGACGGCCACCGTGGGTTCGTCGAAGAAGATGAGCTCGGGCTTGTGCGCGATGCCGCAGGCGATGTTGAGGCGACGCGCCAGACCGCCCGAGAGCTTGCCGGGGCGAAACTTGGCAAAGTCGCCCAGCCCGACAAAGTCGATGGCCTCGTCGACCAGCGCACGACGGAGTTTGCGGTCGTTGACGTAAAGGCTGCAGAAATAGTCGATGTTCTCGCGCACCGTGAGCTCGTCGAACACCGCCACCTGCTGCGGCACCACGCCGATGCGGCGCTTGAGGTCGTAGCGGGCGGGCGTCATGGGCTCGCCGAACAACTCGATGGTGCCTTTGTCGTAGGCGAGCAGCTGCAGAATGCAGTTGATGGACGTGGTCTTGCCCGAGCCGTTGGGGCCCAGCAGGCCAAAGATCTCGCCGGGGGCGATGTTCAGGTTAAAGTGGTCGAGCGCGATAAGATCGTCGTAGCGCTTGACGAGGTTTTCGACGTGGACGATGTCTGTCATGAGGTGGCCCTTCTGTTGATTTCGGCCCGGTACGATTGCATCATCGCAGGTGCGGGCGGCGCGCACCAGTGAGCTTTGTCACGAGTGCGGCGGGGGCGGGCGGGAGGAATGTCACGGTTGCGGCACCTGAGCAATCGTCGCGCGCACCATCGCGTACAATACCCGTATGAACAGGCTATTCGACAAATCGATCATGCTGGCGTGCTGTATCGCGGCCGCTCTGGGCCTTGCTGTGGATGCTTGCTTGGTCGCGGCGTTTTGTCTTGGCGTCGCAGTCGCCTCGCTTACGGAAATTGCGCAAGGCGAACGTGCCCGCCGCGCCGGTGAGGCCGCGAGCTACGCTTACATTATGGTGACCGTCTTTGTGCCGTCGTTTGTGCCGTTTGCGCCCCTCGCCCTCTATGACATCGCGCGATACGTGCGCCGTGAACACGTTTGGGTCGCGCTGGGCGCCGGCGCCATCTTTGTCTGCGCACTCGTCGCATATGCCCACGCCGGCGCGCTTCCCACCCGTGCGCTGCTGTTGACCGCCATCCTTTCAGTCGCCGCCACCTTGCTGTCTCTGCGCACCGCTCAGCTAGAGCGCGAGCAGGAGCGCATGCGTCGCACCCGCGACGAGCTGCAGGAGCGAGCCCTCGCGCTCGAGGCGCGCAACCGCGACCTTGCCGACCGCCAGGACTACGAGGTCGAGCTCGCAACGCTCGCCGAGCGAGCCCGCATCGCACGCGAGATCCACGATAACGTGGGACACCAGCTCACGCGCGCCTCGCTGCAAACCGAGGCCCTACGCGTGGTCCACGCCAACGAGCCCGGCGTCGCCGCCGACTTCGCTGACGTCAAGCGCACCGTGGACGAAGCGCTTCAGCTCGTGCGCTCGAGCGTCCACGCGCTCAACGACAACGCGGCGAATCTCTCCGTACAGCTCGAGCGCATCGTGGAGGGCGCGCGCTCAGATGGCGGGCCGCAGATTGAACTTGAGGTTTTGGCCGAGCATGCGCCCGCAAATGTCGCCAACTGCTTTACGGCGGTCCTGCGCGAGGCGCTTTCCAACGCCATACGCCATGCTTGCGCCCATACTGTCACCGTACGATGCATGGAGCATCCGTCGTTTTACCAGCTCATCGTTACCGACGATGGCGCGGGCGGGGTCCAAGCAAGCAGCCGCGGCACCGCAGAGGGCATGGGGCTCGGCTCCATGCGCGAGCGCGTCGAGGCGCTTGGCGGCACCTTCACCGCCGGCCCGCGCGCCGGCACCGGCGGCTGGCGTGTGTTTGCCACCGTTCCCAAACAGCAAGGAGATGAGGGCCGATGAGGCTCATCGTTGTCGACGACGACCGCTTGGTGGTCGATTCGCTCAAGATAATCCTGGGCGCCCAGCCGCAGATCGAGGTGGTGGGTACCGGCGCCGACGGCAACGACGCAGTGGCTCTTTATGCCGAACACGCACCCGATATTGCGCTGCTCGACATTCAGATGCCGGGGCGCGACGGGCTTTCGGCGGCCCGCGAGATCCTTGAGCGCGACCCTGCGGCGCGCGTGGTATTTCTGACGACATTCTCGGATGACGAGTACATTGTGTCGGCGCTCAAACTGGGTGCCCGCGGCTACCTGATCAAAACCGATGTCGCCGCCATCCCGCCGGCGTTGGCCCAGGTCATGGACGGTAAACGCGTGCTCGAGGGTAAGGCGATCGAAGATATCAACTTTGATGGGGCGGGCGTCGAGGTGGGCACGACCCGCCGGCCCGCGGCCTTCGTCAGCCTGACCGACCGCGAGTTCGAGGTCGCCGAGCTCATTGCCCGCGGCCTCGATAACAAGGAGATTGCGGCCACCGCCTATATGGGCGAAGGCACCGTGCGAAACCACATCAGCTCAATCCTGGCCAAAATGGGCCTGCGCAACCGCACCCAAATCGCCATCGCCTACCTGCGAGGGTAGTTGCCCGAAGACCGACCGCCCCGACATAACAAAATGTCTGCTACCGGTTTAATGCCATTTCAAAACGATGCCAGTTTACTACGATGAATCGCCCACCTTCAACCACAGCAAATTGCGAGCTTGCAAAACCGCAGGTAGAACGCTTGCAATATTTGGAAAAATGCAGTCATGGTCGGGGATGTCGAATTTATCGTAGTAAACCGACATAGTTTTGTTCGGGCGCCCCTGCACGAATGCCTCCGCAAGCCTCGCAGGACCAAAGTGATCCGTTTTCTTCCGCCCGCGGAGATCGGCTGACGGCGCCCGCCACGAAATCGGCCCATCTACTACGTTTAGTCCTGCACCCCCGACCATAACCGCGTTTCATGAAAAACCACAGGAGTTTTACCTGCGGTTTTTATTTCGCATTATTTGCCATGGTTGAGGGCGACGGCTTAAACGTAGTAGATAGGCCCATTTCGTGGCAGACGGGTCACGAGGCAGCCCTCGCAAGGCCAAAATGGTCCGTTTTCCTCCGTCCACGGGAGATCAAAGGCTGTTACGGATATGGTGCCATTTCAAAACCATGCCGGATTACGGAGCTAAAGTCGGGACCCTCATCCATACCTTCATTTTTTGGAAAACGGCAGGCTGTCTACCTGCGGTTTTGTTTTTGCAATTTTCTGTATGGTCGGAGGTTCGCTATCCAGCCCCGTAAACCGGCATAGTTTTGTTAACGGCAGCCTAGCCGCGCGTTTAAGCGCGGGGCCGGTGGGGCATTTTTGCCCCACCGGCCCCTATTCCAGCGCTACTCCGGCTTGGTTTCTACCGTGGGAGTCTTGTTCGCCGCAACTGGAGTACGGGCGGTGTCCATAGTCAGGCAGTGCTTGGGGCAGCTCTCGATGCACTCGCCACACACCACGCAAGCGTACGGGTCGATCGACCAGGTACCACCCTTGCGATCGACCGCAAGCGCGCCCGCCGGGCAGCGACGTGCGCACATACCGCAGCAGATGCACACGTCCATATCGTTGACGATATGCCCGCGCAGGCGCTCGGGCACCGTCAGCTCCTCCTGCGGATAGCACACCGTGACCGGTTGCTTGACCATAGAGCCCAAGGCCGTCTTGGCAAATGTCATCAAACTCATGCCGCGCCTACCTTTCCGTGCAACTAATGCAGGGGTCGATGGTCAGGATAATCATGGGCACGTTGGCAATGAGCACGCCCTGCAGTGCATGCGTCAGGCCCGCCAGGTTTTGCGACGTCGGCGTGCGCACACGGAAACGGTCCAAATTCTTGGTGCCGTTACCGCGCACATAGTAGTACGCCTCGCCGCGCGGTTGCTCAATCACAACCTCGCCGCGTGCGCCGTCGGCCGGCGTAAGCTTGGTGCGCCCGCCGATGCCGTCGTGCGGAATCTTGCCCACAAGCTCCTTAATGATGTCCATGGCCTGCGTGACCTCGGCGCAACGCACCTGGCAGCGGGCATAGCAGTCGCCATCGGTAGCAACGACGGGCTCAAACGCAGCCAGGTCCGCATAGGCACCGTCGCCAAACATGCGCACGTCGTAGTCCACGCCCGAGGCGCGCCCAAACGGACCGACCATCGACAGGTCCAGCGCGTCTTTCTTGCTGATCACGCCCACGCCATGCAGGCGCTCGCCGCAGCTGTTGTCGTCCAAAAACGTATGCACCAGGGCCTCGTAGTCGGGGCGCATGGCATCGAGCGTCTGGGCAATGCCCGCCAGCTCGGAGTCCTCAATGTCATGCTTAAGGCCGCCGATCTCGTTAATCGACAGAATCACGCGACCGCCACACGTGCTCTCAAAGATCTTGAGAATCTGCTCGCGCAGGGTCCACGAACGATAGAACAGCGCCTCGAAGCCAAAGGCATCGGCGAGCAGGCCCAGCCACAGCAGGTGCGAGTGAATGCGCGAAAGCTCGTGCAAAATGGTGCGAATATACTGCACGCGGCCAGGCACCTCGATATCGAGCATGCGCTCGCAGGCGCTGGCATAGCCGCAGCTGTGACCCACGGCGCAAATGCCGCAGATGCGCTCGGCGATGTAGCCAAACTGGTGCATGTCACGCTTTTCGGTGAGCTTCTCGAGTCCGCGGTGCACAAAGCCGATCTGCGGAATTGCCTCGATAACGCGGTCGTCCTCGAGCACCAGGTCCAGGTGAAGCGGCTCGGGCAGCACCGGGTGCTGCGGGCCAAACGGAATAACGGAGCGATGTGCCATGGACCTTACGCCTCCTTTTTTTGCTTATCGCGGGCGGCTTTGGCGGCAAGCGCCGCGCGAACCTTGGCCGCTTTCTCGGGATCCATGGCGGCGAGCTTTGCCTCCATCTCGGCAGCCTTGAGCGCGGCCTTGGCGGCAGCCTCGTCATGCTGAGCATCGGAGCCGGCAGCCGCAGCGGGCTGAGCGACGGCAGCGCCCGCAGCATCGCCAGTGCCCTCCCCCGCAGCGGCCGCGGCAGCGGCGGCCTTCTCGGCCGCGGCTTTGCGCGCCTTGGCCTCGGCAGCGGCACGGACCTTCATGGCCTTCTCGCGCGCAGCCTTAACCTCGGGCGTGATGACGCTCATGGGCTCGGCAGTCGAGACCTGGTAGAAAAAGCCCTTAAAGTCAATCTGCATGTCGGTAATGGCAAGCCCAAACAGGTCGTGTGCCTCATTTTCAAACGGGAACACCGCAGGGTAGTACGAGCTGATGGACGGAATCTCCTGGTACTGGTCGATGCCCTCAACCACCAGGTTCTCAATCGCATAGCTGCCGTCCTGCGCGATCTGCTCCTGGGCAGCACGAACGTTGATGAACGTATAGACCAAGCGATACGTGCCGTCGTCCACATTGCGCTCGGCGTGCATCTGCACAAAGCGGGCACCGGCACCCTTGAGCGCCTGGACATGCGACAGCAGCGCATCGAGCTCGACGGTGGTATAGATTGCCTTTTGCATTACTCGGCCCCCCTTGCAGCGGCGGACGCGGCGGGCGTCCCAGCAGGTGCGTCGCCAGCGGCGGGCGCGTCGCCGGCCTCAGCCGGGGCCACAAATCCGTCCTCGCCCAGCTCAACACCACCATCCCAGGTAGCGGCACCGCCCACAGTAAGCGGGTCGCCGCCGGCGCGCATCACGGCCTCCTTCTGGTCCAGAATGCCGCACGCCTCCACAATGGCGTCGATCACCGTCTCGGGGCGAATGGCGCATCCGGGCGCGTACACATCCACGGGAATCGCGCGGTCCACGCCACCGATCACGTTGTACGCATCGCGGAACACGCCGCCCGAGCACGCGCAGATGCCGCACGCCACCACGCACTTGGGCTCGAGCATCTGGTTGTAAATCTGGCGCACGACGGGCAAGTTCTGGGCGTTGACCGACCCCGTCACCAAAAAGATGTCCGCATGTTTGGGGTTGCCGGTGTTGACCACGCCAAAGCGCTCCGCATCGAACAGCGGCGTGAGCGAGGCCAGCACCTCGATATCGCATCCGTTGCAGCTCGAGCCGTCGTAATGAATAACCCACGGCGAGCGCGACATTTTATGATCCATGGATGCCGCCTCCTAAATAAACACGTCGACGAGGATGGGCATAAGGTTGAGCAGGCCAAACACCAGCGCCACACCCCAGCCGAGCTTAAAGCAGCTGCGCCAGGTGCTACGGGCGAAGGTGTTATCGATCAGTACCTCGACAAAATACGTCATGACCATAACGACCAGGGCGACGACCCAGCTCACCGGGTTGTCCCAAACAAAGAACATGCCCACCCACATCAAAAACAGCACGGTCTCGCACCAGTGCATAAGGGTCATCTTGGCCAGCGTGCCGCCGCTCATCTCGGTAGCGACGCCCTGGACGATCTCCTGATGCGCGTGATGCGAGTACGAAAGGTCAAACGGCGACTTGCGCAGCTTGATGGTAAGCACCGCGAGCAGCGCGAGGAAGATGGGCGCGCTGTACACGATGATGGGGGCCGACTGCCCCGTCACGGCGATGGAATCGAAGCTGTCGGTGGCAAGGTACAGGCCCACACTCATCAGCAAAACGGCGGGCTCGTAACTCATGACCTGCAGCAGCTCGCGGTCGGCGCCGACCTGGGCAAACGGGCTTTGCGTCGAGGCGGACGCCAGTACCACAAAGATCGCAGCGAGGGTAACCATAAAGGCGCATAACAGTGTGTTGGAACCCGACACAAAGATGCCGCCGCCCACCACGGTAAAGACGAGCGCGCACGCCATGTAGGTATCGTCCACGGTATTTACGCTGGCAGGGGCTTTGCGCAGGAGCTTGGCTACATCGTAGAACGGTTGCAGCAGACGCGGTCCCACGCGGCCCTGCATGCGGGCGGACAGCTTGCGGTCGATGCCGTCGATCAGGCCACCAACCAAAGGCGCCAGCAGGGCAAACGCCACGGTGCCTATAAAGATGCCCACGACGCCCGAGCCTTCGAAATACTTGCCGCGCAGCACCGAGGGCTCGCCCATGGCGAGCGTATCGGGACCAATCCATACGCAGCATAGCAGCGCGAACAGGATGATGCTGCAGCACACGATGCTGCCCGCGGGGCCAATGCGCTTCTCGCCAAGGGCGTCCTCCAGGTACCAATTGCGCTTTTCGGCCTTCACCTCGTGTCCCATCGAGCCGCGGAAATGACGGTAATTGTCGGTTCCCACGCCCGAAAGATATACGTTTACATGCGGTTTGTTGCTCACGCGGAATGAAGTCAGCAGCACCACGGCGATAAAAGCCACGATAACCACCATTAGATACATGGCATCCTTGCCAATAACATACGGCACGCGGCCAAACACCATGGCCAAGTAAGGCGACACCAGACCGCTCGAGATAATCGGGAACGCTACACAGCACAGAATCAGCAGCGCGGCGATAGTGTTGAGCGCTATCCATTCGGTCTTATGGACATTGCCCTCCACGTTTTCGGCCGTAGAATCCACGCCCGAGAGCTTGGCGAGCCACTTGCCCCAGAAGAAGAACGTCGCGGCCGAGCCAAAGGCCAGCACCATGATCATGAGCACATTGCCGGTCTGCGCAAACGCCACCAGGGCGCCCCACTTAGACACGAGCATGCCAAACGGCGCCACGAACATGCCCATGATGCCCAGCATCATCAGGCGCGTCAGGTGCGGCATGCGGCTGAACATGCCGTCCATGTCCTCGATATTGCGGCTGCCGATATGATGCTCGGCCGTGCCCACGCACAGGAACAGCAGCGACTTTGCCACCGTATGGAACAAGATCAAGAAGATGGCGGCCCACACGGCCTCGGGCGCGCCGACACCCAGGCAGGCACTGATGAGGCCCAGGTTGGAAATGGTGGAGTACGCGAGCACACGCTTGGCATTGCTCTGCGAGATGGCCATGAGGGCGGCGAGCAAAAACGTGATGGCGCCCACGCTCGTGACCATAAAGCCGGTCACAGGATAGGTGGCGTACAGCGGGCTCAGCTTGACCATCAAAAACACGCCGGCCTTGACCATGGTGGACGAGTGCAGCAGGGCGCTCGTGGGCGTGGGGGCGACCATGGCGCCGAGCAGCCAGGTGTGGAACGGCATCTGTGCGGCCTTGGTAAGCGCGGCGATCGACAGCAAGACGACCGGCAGCACCAGCAGCGCGGATTGCGCGGTTCCGGCGCCGGAAAGCTCGATCATGCCCGAAATGGTCAGCGGTACGCCGTTGACGTGCAGGAACATAAGGCCCGCCAAAAACGCGATGCCGCCCAGCATGTTGAGGATGATCTGGGTAAAGGCGTTTTTGATGGCCTCGGGCGTGCGCGTATAGCCAATCATAAGAAACGAGCACACGGTGGTGATTTCCCAGCCGCAGAACAGCCACTCCAGGTTGTCGCTCGTCACGATGACGAACATGGCCGAAAGGAACAGGAACATAAGCGCCAGGAACTGCGGGCGTCGGTCGGGCGCGGTCTGCCCACGCAGCGCGGCCTCGTGCTCATCGTGCGCCTGGAAGTCCTTCATGTAGCCCAGGGCATACACGCAGATCAGGCTGCCGACAATGCCAACGGCGAGCACCATGATCACGCTCATATAGTCCAGGTAGAGCGGCGTGGCGGTGAAGACCTCGGCCGTGGGCAGCGTCATGGCAGCGAAGGCAACCGAACCCACCAGCTGCACCACGCCGAGCACACCGGTAAGCGCGTTCCTATATTTGAACGCGTTGTACAGGATGACGGCGCACAGAATTACGTCGATGACGGAGCTGATGATCGAGAGCACATGCGAGGTGCCGGGGGCAACCTCAAAGCCCTGCGGACCCGTGCCAAAAAATAAGACGGCAACTACAACGGTCACCGCCATAATAATGCCGGAGCCTACAAGCCCTACCGCATCGCGGGCTCGGTCACTGCGCGCGAGCAGCATGCCCATCGCCGGTACCAGCGGAAACAGGGTAAGGAAATACAGTAGCGTCATACCATCACTCCCCCATGCAAAAACGCTGCAATTATTTAACGTTATAGCTCAAATTGGGAGTTCAGGCGGCAGGTTTTCGGTCAACTGGGGAGTTTTAGGCGTATGGGGTAAGGACATGTCCGCTTTGGAGTAGAGAGGCGACGCTCCCCCTCTCGTAGCGGCGGGCGCACGGGCCACTGCGCGCGGTTTATTGACCACTTTAAAGGATGTCCCGATAGACTCGCGGCGGTCCAAAAAGTTGGCGCGGCAAGAAAAATGCGCCCCTGCGGACGCACCATCCCGTTCGCTATTCCGCCTTTTTAACGCGCGGTTTACGACCCCGCGGCTTATCGACCAAGGCGGCCTCGCCACCGTCGCGATACTGTCGGCACCAAGCTTTAACCGAAGACTCGCTGGGGATCTTGTGCTTGACCATGACCTCACGCACCGTCAGACCATGTTCCAAGCGGTCCTTAACCACGGCAAGCTTAACGTCAAACGAGTATGTGTGGTGATGAGAGCCCGCATTGAGAACGGCGTCGGCGCCGCCCACGGCATACGCACGGGCCCACTGACGGGCTGTGGCCTGGGGGATGCCAAGCTCTGCGGCGAGCGCGCGATGGCCGACCCCTTCTTGGAGGATCTCGACAGCGCGCTGCCTAATCTCGGGCGCATGCGTGCGAGTCCTTGTTGTTTCTGACATACCTGCCACTTCTACTTCTTAGCCTTAAACGTTAAATTGCTTTCTTACGTGCAAGTTAGATAGTAGCATTTTACTGTTTGCTCAAAGCAGTTAATTAAAATAGACGCGGCGCTATCTGGGAATTTGACACCAATTTGGTGACGCATAATTTCTTTCGCAAATTGACAACCGCATAGCGGAACACGGCCCGCGCCCCGTCATATGATTTCTAGCGACTAAACAACAAATCACCGACGAAGGGGGGCAC